>NZ_JBEXHY010000047.1:0-43346 GCF_040608295.1 Micromonospora sp. NPDC005197
TAGATCTTATTCCCGCGAACGAGCCCCCGCACCCCCCCCACCACCCCCCCCCCCCCCCCCCCCCCGGGGGGGGGGGGGGGGGGGGGGGGGGGGGGGCGCACCCGATTCGGGCGAGGTTGGGCCTGCGCGGTGGGGGGACCCGTGCGGGACGTGCAACGCCGGCCGTGCGCGCGACGCGGGCGCGCCGGGTGGGATCCCGGGCCCGGCCAACTGGGGGAGGAGTGGACCCGATGGTGGACGCGACCACGAGGTTCTTCGAGGACCTGGACCGGCGGGGGTACGAGCCTCTGCTGGCGAAGACCTCCGGGACACTGCGGATCGATCTGCACGAGGGGGCGCAGACCCGGCACTGGCTGCTCGCGATCGACCACGGGCGACTGAACGTGAGCCAGGAGGACCGGGAGGCCGACACGGTGATCGGCGCGAGCCCGATGCTGTTCGACGAGATCGCGGCCGGCCGTGAGCACGGTCTGGCCGCCCTGTTGCGCGGGGACATGACGGTATCGGGGGACGCCCGGCTGGTGGTGCAGGTGGAGCGAATCTTCCCCGGGTCGCCGGACGCCCGTGGGCCGCGTCGCCGCTTCGCTGAGGAGGCGCGCTGATGGGCCAGAGCAACACGATCCGGATCCTGGACGGCAACACGTTCGTCGTCTGTGAGGACACCGGTGACATCGAGGCGACGCCGAGTGAGCCGACCGGGCTCTTCTCCATCGACACCCGGTTCCTGTCCACGTGGGTGCTGAGCGTGAACGGCGAACGCCTCAACTCGCTGTCGTACGACGACCTGCAGTACTTCGAGTCGCGGTTCTTCCTGGTGCCGGGGATGGCCACGCACTACGTGGACGCGAAGTTGTCGATCATCCGGGAGCGTGCGGTCGGCGGCAGCTTCCGGGAGCAGCTCACCATCCTCAACCACGACGAGAAGCCGGTCGACCTCGAAGTCCGGATGGACGCGGCGTCCGACTTCGCCGACCTGTTCCAGGTCAAGGACGAGATCCTGAACAAGAAGGGCGAGATCTACACCGAGGTGGAGTCGGACAAGCTGCGCCTGGGCTACCGCCGGGGCAACTTCCGGCGCGAGACGATCATTTCCTCGTCGATATCGGCGCGGTACGACAGCCGGGGCTTCGCGTACACCGTCCACCTGGAGCCCAACGAGCAGTGGGAAGCGGCGATCGACGTGCAGACGCACGCCGTCGGCCCCGGCGGCCGGGACCTGCGTCTCGGGCTACGAGTGCACGGCGGCGAGCGGCTGGCCCTGCAACATGACCTGGAGCAGTGGATCGCGGAAGCACCGAAGGTCAACAGTCAGCACGGCCGGGTGGCCAGCACGTACCGGCGCAGCCTGATCGACCTGGCGGCGCTGCGCTTCTCGCCGCTGTCGCTGGGCGGCGCCACCCTGCCGGCCGCCGGCCTGCCCTGGTTCATGACCATGTTCGGCCGGGACAGCATCCTCACCTGCCTGCAGACCCTGCCGTTCACCCCGCAGTTGTCGAAGACGACGCTGCGCATCCTGGCGTCGCTGCAGGGCAGCCGGTTCGACGACTTCCGGGACGAGGACCCGGGGCGGATCCTGCACGAGATGCGCTACGGCGAGACCGCGGCCTTCGAGGAGCAGCCGCACTCGCCGTACTACGGCTCGGTGGACGCGACGCCGCTGTTCCTCGTGCTGCTCGACGAGTACGAGCGGTGGAGCGGGGACGTCGCGCTGGTCAAGGAGTTGGAGCAGGAGTCCCGGGCGGCGCTGCGGTGGATCGACAGCTACGCCGACCTGGTCGGCAACGGCTACATCTGGTACGAGCGGCGCAACACCGAAACCGGCCTGGAGAACCAGTGCTGGAAGGACTCCTGGGACTCGATCTCCTACTCCGACGGCACCCTGCCCCCGTTCCCGCGGGCGACCTGCGAGGTGCAGGGGTATGCGTACGACGCGAAGGTCCGCGCGGCGCGGATGGCCCGCGAGTTCTGGGGTGACCCGGAGTTCGCCAACCAGTTGGAGCGGGAGGCGGCGGAGCTGAAGGAGCGGTTCAACCGGGACTGGTGGGTGGCCGACGGCGAGTACTACGCGCTGGCCCTGGACCCGGACGGCCGCCAGTGCGACGTCCTCAGCTCCAACATCGGCCATCTGCTCTGGAGCGGGATCGTCCTCCCCGAGCGCGCGGAGAAGGTGGCGGCGCACCTGGTCGGGCCGCGACTGTTCTCCGGCTGGGGGGTGCGGACCCTCGCCGAGGGGGAGACGCGGTACAACCCGATCGGCTACCACAACGGCACGATCTGGCCGTTCGACAACTCCTTCATCGCCTGGGGCCTGCGCCGGTACGGCTTCGCCGAGGAGGCCGCCACCATCGCCAACGGCATCCTGGACGCGGCCACCTACTTCGACGGGCGGCTACCGGAGGCGTTCGGCGGCTACCCGCGGGAGCTGACGAAGTTCCCGGTGGAGTATCCGACGGCGTGCAGCCCGCAGGCCTGGTCGACGGGTACGCCGCTGCTGTTGCTGCGCACCATGCTCGGCCTCGAACCGCACGAGGGGCACCTGGCGGTGGAACCACGGTTGCCGGTCGGGATGGGCCGGATCGAGGTGCTGGACATCCCGGGTCGTTGGGGTCGGGTGGACGCCTTCGCCCGCGGCCGGCTCGATCTGAACAGCCTCGCCGACTGAGCCAGGACCGGCGGACCGGCGGACCGGCGGCGGCGCGCCACCCGCGTCGCCGCCGGGCCGCCGCCCAGGCGATCCCCAGCCGGGCAGGGTAGATTCTGCGGATGCCGGAGCTCGTTTACCCGCCCGTTATCGCCGCCGCCAAGACAATGTTCCGGGTCCTCGACCTGAAGATCACCATCGAGGGCGCTCACCACGTACCCCGCACCGGCGGGGCGGTGTTGGCCAGCAACCACGTCAGCTACCTCGACTTCATCTTCGCCGGGCTGGGTGCGAACGCGTCGGGTCGGCTGGTGCGGTTCATGGCCAAGCAGTCGGTCTTCACGCACCGGATCTCCGGCCCGCTGATGCGCGGCATGCGCCACATCCCGGTGGACCGGCAGGCCGGCGCCGCCTCGTTCCGCTCGGCGGTCGACGCGCTCAAGCGCGGCGAGGTGGTGGGCGTCTTCCCGGAGGCCACGATCAGCCGGTCGTTCACGGTCAAGGAACTCAAGAGCGGCACCGTGCGGATGGCCCGTTCGGCGAAGGTGCCGGTGCTGCCGGTCGCGCTGTGGGGCACCCAGCGGCTCTGGACGAAGGGCCGCCCGCGCACCCTCACCCGCCGGCACACACCCATCACCATCCTGATCGGCGAGCCGATCCACCCGGCGGACTTCCCGGACCCGAACGTGCTGGCCGCCGAGCTGACCACCCGGCTGAGCGCGCTCGTCGAGCGGGCCCAGCGCGAGTACCCGGACGCGCCGGCCGGCCCGGAGGACACCTGGTGGCTCCCGGCGCACCTCGGTGGCACCGCGCCGACCCCGGAGGAGGCCGCCGCGCTGGACGCCGTCGGCGAGGAGCGCACCCCGAGCGTCTGAGAATGATCAAGACCGGCCGCGCGGACCGGCTTCACCAACGCCCGGACGCCGCGCCGCCTGCGAAACCGTCCCAGGAGGTCGGCTCCGGTCCCGAGCGGTAGTAGTCGTCGCGGGAGCGGAACTCCACCGGCAGCGAGCCGGGCAGGGTGATCCGGGTTTCCCCGGCGGACAGCGCGGGGCCGGCCCGCAGCAGCAGAACGTCGCGCTCCTGTGCGGAGAGGTCCACGAGTTGCGGGCGGGTGAGCCGGAACATGGCCACCGCCCGGCGCACCTGCCGGGCCAGCGCGATGATCTCACCCGGTGACCCGCCGAGGGCCAGCGCCGGCTGCTGGATGGTGCGCAACGCGTCGCAGACGATCATGAGCTGCGCCGGATCGGTGCGGGGAAGCTCCAGCCGGGACGGCCACTGCCAGCGGATCTGGCCGGTCATCAGACCGGTCAACCGCCCCGCCGGCCGGGACCGCGGGGTGTCGTCGTCGACCAGGGACAGCTGCGAGCCGGTGCCCACCCAGCAGATCCGCTGGTCGGTGACGGTCACCGAGACCGGCCCGGGAAGCTGCCAGCCGCGTCGTGTCTCGGTCGGCCCGAGCAGGTAGCCGGCGACGAGCAGCCGGTGTCTGCCGAGCACCTTCTCGCCGGGCAGCGGGCGCATGTCGTAACGCCGGTCGAGGGTCGGGCCCACGTCGTCGTCCGGCGCGTCGAACCGGTGTGGGCCGATGAAAAAGGGGGACGCGTCGGCGTGCATCGTCACGACCTCCCGGTCAGCTGGCTGTGGGTTGAGCCTGGCCGATGCGCCGGCCGCTGTCATGACGCCCGTTAGGGGGTCGGCCGGTCGTGCGTCGCCTGTGACCGGTAGATGCCGATCTCCTCCGGGCGGACGAGCCCGTCCTCGATCGCACGGGCGAGCAGAGCGGCCTTTGTGGCTGCCGGCCGCCCCGCCCGGGTGTACTTGATCCGCGCGCGGTCCACATACTGCTTCACCGTGTGCTCGCTGATCTGCATGCGACGGGCCACCGACGCCTTCGACATCGACTGGAACCAGAGCAGCAGCGCCTCACGCTCCTTGTCGGACAGCATCGGCCGGTCCGGCCTCGGGTCGCCGACCATCGCGCCGGCGAGCGCCGGCGGCACGTACGGGCGGTCGCTCGCCGCGGCCAACACGGTCGCCACGCAGTGCTCCCGGCCCTCGTGCTTGGCAAGGAAAGCCACCGCCCCGGCGTCCAGCGCGGCGAGCATCGTCTCCGGGTCGGTGTGCTCCGAGTAGACCACCACCCGTCGCCCGGTGGCACTCAACTCGGCCAGCTTGTCCAGCGCCATCCGGCCGTGCAGCCGCAGGTCGAGCAGGACGACGTCGGCGTCCGGCGCAGCCCGCAGCACCTCGTCCGGGTCGTCCCCGGTGGCCAGCACGGTCAGTCGCGGCTCGCTGGCGAGCCAGGCGCGCACTCCCTCGACGACCACCGGGTGGTCGTCGACGATCGACACCCCGACCAGCCGGTCACCGGTCACCCCAACCACCGGGTCTGCGCCCATCTGATGTCCCCGTCCCGTTCGTAGAGGTGCTGCACCGGCCCGTCCTCGTGCTCCCCGGGCGGAGGGCCGGTCGCGTCCGGCCCCTCCCGGTCCGGCGTGACCAGACTGACCACCACCTCGCCGGGGCCGGACACCACGGTCAGACGCGCCCACCCCCGGGCGTCGGCGAGCAGGCCGGTGAGCGGGTCGGCCAGCCGGCGGCGGATCTGGACCGGCAGCGGCGGTGGGGTGCCGATGGCGATCAGGTCGATCGGCAGCCCGTTGCGTTCGGCCAGGTCGGCGGCGGCCCGCAGCTCGTGCAGCAACGGGTCGGGCACGTCGTCGGACTCGGCGATCAGGCGGCGCAGCCGGGCCGCGGCCAGCACGCAGCGGCGCTGCGCCTCCGGGTCGTCCGGGGCGATCTCGCCGGCGGCCAGTTCGCCGAGCACCCGTCCGGCCGCCGCGCCGACCAGGGCGAGCCGGTCACGGCGTTCCTGCCGGCCCCGCTCGGCGGCCGCCCGCTCGGCGGAGAGCGTGTGCAGCGTGGCAGCCGCGGCGGCCCGGTCCCGGGCCAGGCCGACGATCACCGCGCTGCCGACGAAGACCGCCACCGGCAGCGAGAAGGTGCCGTAGACGTACATGGTGTAGCGGGCCAGGTCGGCCGGGCCGGGGCCGTGCGCGAGGACGGCGGCGAGCGCGATCAACGCGTGCGTGGTCAGCAGCGCGACCAGACCGCTGACCCGCCGACCCCACAGCGCCAGCACGAAGAACCAGCCGAGCGTGCCCCACACCCAGTTCGCGGCGGCGAACAGTTGCCGTTCGCCGACCGCGGCGAAGACGGCCGCGTCGACGGCGAGCAGCAGCCCGGCGAGCGGCCAGGGCGGCAGCGGCGCGCCCCGCAGCAGCCGGACGCCGGCCACCGCCCCGGTCACGGCGACCAGGATCCAACCGCCGAGCACCACCGTCGGCGCGGTGAACTGGGTCCGCGTCGCCAGCACCGCCGGCAGTCCGATCGCGACATGCCAGGCCAGCGCGATGGCGACGGCGACGATCCGGGCACCCCGGTCGGAGGCGTGCGCCACCGCGGCCGGCGCGGCGAGCACCGCGGGCTCGGGCGGCGTGGGCCCGTCGGCCGGGCCGGGCGGCGGCCCCGGGATGAGCGCCTCGCGGGTGCGGGTGCGCTCCGCCGAGGCGCCGAGGTCAGCCGACACCGGGCCACTCCAGTCGGATCCGGGTGCCCGCACCGGGCGCGGAGCGCACCTCGGCCCGCCCGCCGACCGCCGCCATCCGACCGTGGATCGACTCGCGCAGCCCGTACCGGTGCGCGGGGACGGTGTCCGGATCGAAGCCGGGGCCGTCGTCGACCACCTCGACCACGACGGAGACCGCGTCGCGGGTCAGCCGCAGTGTGGCCCGCGCGCCCGGCGCGTGCCGGACCACGTTGGACAGTGCCGCGTAGGCGCTCTCGGTGATCGCGTCGGCCACCCCGGCGGGCACCGCGCAGGAGGCCAGCTCCAGGCCCACCGCCAGTTCGGGCAGCCGGTCGGGCACCGTCCGCAACCGACCGTCGAGGGGAACCGGGCCGTCGCCGGGCACCGGGCCGAGGTCGGTCAACGCGACGAGAGTACGCAGGTCGGCGGCGCACCGGTCGCGGAACGCGGCCGACGGGCCGGCCACCGCGCCGAGCCCCACCATGGTCAGCGTGCCGAGCACGGTGTCGTGCAGGTCCCGATTCTGCTGGCGCTCCGCCTCCCGGGCGGCCCGGGCGACCAACGCCTCCCGGGTCAACCGCTGGTGCTCGGCGAACGCCCGGTCGGCCCGCCCCATCCGGCGGCGCATCACCGCCGTCATCATCGCCGTGCAGGCCGTCTGCACCAGCAGGGTGGCGGCGTGCGCCCGGGCCTCGGCGGGGTTGCCGGCCGCCTGCGTGCCCACCACGTAGGTGGCGGTGACCAGCAGCCCGGCCGGGACGGACCAGCGGGCCGGTGCGGTGGCCTGCGCGTTGATCACCGTGGTGCTGGCGAGCACCGCGATCCAACTGCCCTCGCCGGGCAGCACCTCGGGCGCCACCAGGCGAGGGATGAGCAGGCAGGCCAGCGCGGTGAGCCCGACGTCACCGGCGACCAGTGCCGGGGTGATCCCGTGGCGCACTGCGCGGCCGGCGTACCAGAGCGACCAGCCGGTGAGCGCGGCCACGCCGGGCAGCAGCAGGGCCTCATCGACCGGCGGGGTACGCACCGACAGCGCCACGGCGGCGCCGACCAACCCGCACGTCAGCCGCAGCAGCGCCGGAAATGTGGTGAAGATGAGACTCAACGCCCCGCCGGCCGGGCTGTCCAGGACGGGCGGTGGCACGGTCGGGGCGGCAGTCGCCGGCATCGGGAGCTGTCCTTCCGACAACGACCCGGTCCGGGTCCGCGCGGCAGAGATCGACATCGGAGAATAGCATGGCGGACGGTGAGCGTTCACCCACCGTGCGCATGGTGTCGCCTTATCGTCACTCTGCGCTGCGGGGCTGGATCAGGTCCCACCGATTGCCGTACAGATCGACGAAGACCGCCACCGAGCCGTACGCCTCGTGCCGTGGCTCCTCCAGGAACCGCACCCCGGCCGCGACCATCCGGGCGTGGTCCCGGGCGAAGTCCTCGGTGTGCAGGAACAGCCCGACCCGGCCGCCGGTCTGGTCGCCCACCCGCGCCTGCTGCTCGGCGCTGCTCGGTCGGGCCAGCAGCAGCGACGTCTCCCGGGCCCCCACCGGGCGCACCACCACCCAGCGCGAGCCGTCCGGGCGGGCGGTGTCCTCCACCAGCTCGAAGCCGAGGCCGCCCACGTAGAAGTCGATCGCCTCGTCGTACTCGCGTACCAGTACCGCGACCAGTCCCAGATGTGCCATCGGGCCATCATGCCGACGGATGCGCCGACCCCGGCGGGCGGCGTCGCCCATGGTCGGCGACGTCACGCGGGAACCCCGCCGGACGGCCGCCCGTCTCATCCGGCGGCGGTAGAGAGGTGGTGAGCGGGATGCGCTCGGGCGGAACGACACTGGTGGCGGCGCTGCTCGGCGTGGGGTTGTGCGGGCTGGTAATGGCAGGCTGCGCGGGCACGGTCAACACGCCGAACGATCCCGGCCCGGCCGAGATCGTCGAGAAGTGGACCTCCTGCGCCCAGGTCGCGCCGCAGGCAGGCGTCGTGCTGCCCGTACCGCCAGGGTCGGACGGGCCCGCGGCGCCGATGCCGGCCGGGGTCGAGCCGCGCGTCGGACGGATCGACCCGGCGTTCACCCCGGTCGCTGCAGTGCTGTGCGGCCGCGACGTCGTGCCGGGGGCCGCTGGTGGCCGGGAGGAGGTGGCCACCGAGCGCCGCGCCGGCGACATCGGCCCGCTGGTCGCCGCGCTGGGACTGGCCGACGAGGAACGGGGTCGGGGGGACATCGCCTGCACGGCCGACATGCTCGTCCCACCCTGGCTGGCGCTGCTCGACGACAAGGGTCGGTGGCTGCGGCCGTACCTGCCGACGGACTCCTGCGGCAAGCCGCGCCCGGAGGTGCGCGCGGCGTTGGACGGGCTGCGCCCGACCACTGTCGACAGCCGTACCGTCGGGCAGGTCGAATCGTCGGCGGCCGAGACCGCCGGCTGTGAGCAGCGGTGGTCCGACATGGTGTGGGTGGAGACCACCCTCGGTCGTCCCGGACGTGTCGTGCCCGGCGCGAGTCCGAAGGCCGGGCCGCTGCGCCTCTGCGTCTACGAGGTGCCGCCGTCCGAGCGGGGCGGCGGCAAACCGGCAGGTGACTTCGTGTACGGCGGGCCGCTGCCACCCGAGCGGCAGGCGAAGGTGCTCCCGGCGCTGGCCACCACCCGGCCGGCGGCCGACTGTGCCACCCCGGCGTCCCGCTTCGCGGTGCTCCGGTCCCTGGACGGCGGTGGGCCCGAGTGGTACGTCGAACTCGACGCCTGCCGGCGCTTCCTGGTCGTGGCACCACCCGGTGGGACGCAACTCGGGCAGGGTGACGCCGCGTTGGCGGCGCTGTTGGGGCCGGTCTGAGCGTGCGCCGATCTTCGGTGGGGCTCAGCCCACCGGCAGCGCCTTCGTGCCACCGCCGGCGATCGAGCGCTTGACGTTGGTGCCGCCGGACCAGAAGTAGCAGCGCACACCCCGGTCGCCGCGCGCCCACAGCTCCTGCGAGGGGAAGCGGTACGCGGTGCCGGTGCGGTAGCGCAGGTTGGCGTCGACGGGCACCTTGGCGTAGCGGGCGACCAGCGTACGACAGGCGGGGTGGACCGCGTCCTCGTCGCGCACGGCGTCGGCGTAGGAGCGATCCGGGGCGGTCCAGACGCCGACGAACTCGTACTGGTGCCCGGCCGTGCAGGCGGCCGGCCGCAGTCGGCCCCACTCGTCCTCGTTCATGCAGCCGTACGTCAGCGGCGAACGGCTGCCGACCGCGTTGCGCAGCGTCCCGGACCGGTGGATGGCCCGGTCGGAGTCGCCGTTGGCGCCGTCCACCTCGTCCAGCTCGAAGATGTCGCACCGGTAGGAGCGGCTGCCACCCGCCCACCCGTCCGGCGAGGTCGGCGCGACCTGGACGGAGAGCCGCGCGGTGCGCCAGTCCCCGCCGACGAACTCCTTGGCCCGGGTGTCGCAGTCGGCGAAGACGCCACGCATGGCCGCCGACTCCACGGTGGGTGGGGTGCTGCGCGCGGCCAGGGCGCCGGTGAAGATGCCGACGTGGAACGTCTCGACCAGGTGGGTCTTCGCGCAGTCGACGGGGGAGTAGCTGCTCAGGTACGAGCTCGCCTCGGGGATGACGTGGCACTCGCCAGCCTTCGGGGTGAACTGCTGCGCCGCCGCCATCGGTCGCCAGTCGTCGGACAGGTCACCGTCCGTGCCGGCCGGCGTGCCGCAGCCCGCCAATGCCACCGTGAGGAACGCAGCCGCGAGCGCTGCCCTGCCGTACCGTCGCATGTGATTCTCCCCGTGGCCCCCGTGTGGACGCGCGCAGCATATGGCACCGGCGCGACGGCTCGGCACCCGCTTCCGGTGCGGGTTCGATCCGCTGTTCGCTCTCTCCGACAAGCCACTCGGACCCGCGGGCGCAACAGGCTCTCCGGCCTTCATGCGGTGCGCCCAGGCGGAGTCGTCAGAGGTGCTGGACGATCTGGATCGGGTTGCCGTCCGGGTCGGCCGTCCACGCGATCAGCAGGCGGTCGAGCCACCGGTGCGGCGCGGCCAGGGCGGGGGCGCCGTCCGCCGTGAGGGCGGCGTACGCGCCAGCGGTGTCATCGGTCCAGAGGATCACCGCGGCCCGCTGACCCTGCGGCACGGGGTCGAGCCCGTGATCGTCGCGAGTGGAGGCCACCGAGGCGATGCCGATCTTGTAGCCGTCGAGCGCGAGATCGATGTGGATCGGCTCGCCCTCGGTCGGCACCCGGAAGGTCTCGGTGAAGCCGAGACCGGCGTAGAACTCGGCGGCGCGGGGGACGTCCTCGCTGAAGAGGATCACCTGAGGAGTCCGGAACATCGACACGCGGCGACGTTATCAGCAGAGGCGCTGCGCGCGAGCCCGCCCGAAGACATGCACCGTGCACTTCTTGCCGAGCATGGATCTCGGCTGATCCGCGTCAGCGCCCTGCCCTGGTCAGGTCGAGCAGATGAGCCAGGCGGTACCGCAACACCCGCGTCTGCCGGACCGAGAGGAGCAGCCGGGTTGCCGCGCTGTCCTCCAGGCGCACCATCGGCTCAGCAGCCTCGTGCAGGGCCTGCACCAGGACCGCTTGCACGGTGACCACCTCCGGCCGGTCGGTGCCCACGCCGAGGATGCGGGAATGGTGCTGACCTCGACGCTCGCAGTCGTCCCGGTCGCACCAACGTGGGTGCGCCAGCTCGGTCGGCGCGTCGGCAAGGGTGCCGGTCGGGAAGACGAACACATGCCCGCAGGACCGCTCGACGTCCGGTGCCATGCCGATCAGGTGCGCCTCCAACCCGGCGCGGGCGACGGCTGCGGTCGCGCGGATGGTGTGGTCGACACAGGTGTACGCGCAAGCGTCCAAAGAGTCCGCTGAGTACAGCTCGATGCGGATCGTCGCGGGTTCTGGGCAGGCGGGCAGGGTGGGTAGGGTGCTCACGGGTCGCCTCCTTGCTAGGCGATCAAGGCCCTCGATCGGCGTGGCTGCGCCGGTCGAGGGCCGTCTTTGTTTGACCCTCACAAACGTACAGGTTCTAGACGTCTAGCTGCTAGACGTCTAGAGACTGGACATCCCTGAACACGTACAGATCATGTGCGTGTCTACGCTGCCGCCCATGACGAGCCCGCTCAACAACATGCCGCTATATCGGCAGTTGGCTGACCTGCTCGCTAAGCAGATCGAAGAGGGCAAGCTCCGCCCGGGACAACCGTTGCCGAGCGAACTCCACTTGCAGCAGACGTACGGCGTGGCCCGAGGAACCGTCCGCATGGCGATGCGCGAGCTGCGCGACCGTGGCCTGGTCGTCACCGTGCACGCGCGAGGCACCTTCGTAGCCGAGCAAGGCTGACCCGCCCGCGGCATCAAGGCCCACCCACTTCGCAGGCCCGCCCCGGTTGCGGCTGGACTTTGTACTTGAGGGGGTGGTGGTGTGGACCGTTTTGAGGGCCGCTGCTGGTTGGACTGGTGGGCCAACAGCTCGTTCCTGCTCGGCAGCGTCGAAGTCGCCGTCGTGATCACCACCAGCAACACCGGCTGGGACGCTCATGACCACCTCGTCAGCGATACCGACGAGGACCGCGACGGCTTCGCGTTCCTGTGCGACCAGGATCCCGTCTTCATGCTGCGCTTCGAAGACGACAGCATCGTCGCCGTCACCGTCCACCGCAATGACGACCACCGCCGGTTCACGCTCACCGAGTACACGGGGTCTGCACGTCGGTCAGTCGAGCATCACGTCGATCTAACCCGAATCCGACCTGAGCCCATCTACGAACAATCCTCCGACTCTTCCTAGGCCCCTCCGCTCACCATCAGCCAAGACGGGATGGCCAAGCATCAACCGCCACTTCCCGACGAAGGAGGCCCTGTTCGCGGTTGTCCTGCTTGATCGCATGGCGTCGCTCGGCGCTCGGCGGACGCCCTCGCGGGGACGGAGGAGCCGAGGGCTGTACGGATGGCTGCAGAGCCACCAGGATGCGATTGTGCTCGCCGAACCAACGATGCTCCTCGTCCACAGCCCGCTCCTCACCTCAGCGACATGGGACGCCCTGCGGTCGCATCTCGAAGCGGCGGGGTGGCGTGTGGCAGTGCTGGATCTTCGCCCCCTCGTCGAGTCGACGTCCTTTCATGCGGCGGTCTGCACAGCCGCTGCCACCGTCACTCCCGGTGCGCCCACCGTCGTCGTCGGCCACAGCCGCGCGGGCGCTTACCTGCCGGGCATCGCCGACGCGGTCGGCAGTGACCAGCTCGACGTCGTCTTCATGGATGCCCGCCTGCCGCATCCGGGCACGAGTTGGGTCGGATCACTGCCGGCGGAACGGGCCACCTGGCTGCGAGAGATTGCGGTGTCGGGCCGGCTGCCACGGTGGGACACCTGGTTCCCCACGGCATCCCTGGCCGACGTCCTGCCCGACCCCGAACAGCGGCGATCGGTGCTGGACGGCATACCCGAACTGCCGTGGCAGGTCGTCTCCGAGGTGCTGCCCACGCCGGGCGAGGCATGGGACTCCGCCGGACACATCTACCTCCAGCTGAGCGCGGCGTACCAGTCCACGGCAGAGCAGGCGGAAGAACGTGGATACCGGGTCCGGAGCCTGGACGCCCATCACCTGGCGATGGTCACGCACCCCGCAGCGGTGACGGATCTGCTCCTGTCGGCATTGCAGCCCTAGGCGGCAATTGCTCAACCCAGCACGAAGCCGTCGAACTGCGATGTGGTGGGTGCGCCCCGGCAGGATTCGAACCTGCGGCCTTGGGATTAGAAGAAGATCGCGGATGGCTGTACAGCCAAGCCAGAGGGCGTTGGCACGCTGATGGCACATGGCTGCTGCCGGGAGAGACCTCGCCTACGTCTGGGAGACCACATCCGCACGCTTGCGGTACAGCACGCAACGGCGCAAGGGGCCCTCGTCCACATCGGGGTCGTCAAAGTCCTCGGCGGGGTCCGTGGTCATGCCGATCCGGCGCATCACCGCCTGCGAACGCAGGTTCGCCTTGGTGGTTACCGCCAGGATTTCGGTCAGCCCGACCTTGTCAAAGCCGTATCGCAGCACCGCCAGCGCCGCCTCCGTGGCGTACCCGTGCCCCCAAGCCGACCGGGACAGTCGCCAGCCAGCCTCCACGCCGGTGAACGGCATGCCCTCGTCCACAACGTCCAGGCCGGCGAACCCGACGAATTGCCTTGTGTCGCGGACCTCCACGGCCCAGAAGCCAAACCCATTCCGGTCTAGATCTTCCTGGAAGCTGCGCATCGAGGCCGCGCCCTGCTCCGGACTAAGTAGCGGCCCGAGATGTTCTCGGACCTCCGGGTCGGCGTTCATGGCCGTCCACGGCGACAGGTCGGAGTCCCGCCAGTTCCGCAGGATAAGCCGCTCAGTCTCGATCTCCACCATCCGGCGAACCTAAGCCACCCCGGTGGCGCTCGGCAAAGCGTTATCCGAGCCTGGCCGCCACGTTGCCCCCACCCCCGGATAGGTGCGCCGCCGGACCGCGCGGCTGAGAGCACCACTGAGGATCCAGTGGATTTACCGCACCGACGAAGCGCTGAGCGGCTTGCAGACGTGCGGCCTGCACCTGGCGGTGCAGGTGTGCTCGCCCTCCACACGGTGCTTCACGTACGCCTTGCCGCCGCACCAGTCGCGGCAGCGGCGCAGGCTCGCGTAGAACGACTCCAACGTCTCGGCGTCGAGCCGGTCGACCGGCAGCTTGCCGAGCACCGGCCGGACGTGCTTGTTGAGCTTGTTGACGTAGCCCATGCACGTCGTGGCCTCGATGTCGGCCACCTCAAGCCACCGGTCCAGAAGTTGGTTGAGCGTGGCGCGGGTTCGCGGGTTGCGTCGCTCGTCCACCTGGGCCAGCAGCCGGGTACGCGCCTTCTCGGCTTCCTTGGCGGCGGTGCGGCCGGCGGGGATGACCTCGGTCAGCTAGTGCCGCTTACCGCTGATCGGGTCAACGCCGGCATAGACCTTCACGCGCAGTGACCCACTGGGGAGAGTTTCGATCTCGCCGCGCTGGCGCTTGGCGCGTCCGTTCGAGGCTGTCGCGGGGCCACCGTGGCGCGCTCGCACCACGAATAGCCCCACGCGAGCCGGCCGGAAGAGGGAGGTACCTGTGCGCCCGGCAGGATTCGAACCTGCGGCCTTGGGATTAGAAGTCCCCTGCTCTATCCGCTGAGCTACGGGCGCGCGGTGTGGATGTCGCGCCCAGAGGGTACCGCCGTCCGGCTGCCCGACGACGAAAAGGGTGCCCGCGTCCACGTTGCCGAGCAGGGTCTCACGGAGCGTCCCCGTCCGGCATCCGGGTTCCCACGAAGAGGCCGGGCGTCGGCCCGTACCCTCGGCTGGTGTTGCTGGACCCCGACGCCGAGAGCGGCGTCGCCTACGAGCTGTGCCAGGTCGTCGGCCGCGCCATCCTGCCCTACCGGACGGCCGACGCCTACGGCACCGCCTTCTTCTTCCAGGGCGGCGACGACCCGGTGGGGGAGGCGCTGCTGACGGCGGCCGACCTCGTCGGCCCTGCCGGCGGTGAGCTGGGCCTGCGGGCGAGCGTCACCGAGCCGGCCGGCGTCGCCCCGGACGTCATCGCGGAGGGCGAGATCGCGCCCGGCTGGGCGCGCTTTCCGGGCGACGGGGTCGCGGTGTTGCCGACCGCCGGCCTGCACCGGTACGCCGGCGACGGCGGCTGGCGGTGGCGCGTGCAGCCGGTACCGGCGGGGATCGCCGCCGGGCCCGAGGCCCTCGCCCGCCTCGGTGCCGACGCCAGTTCCGCTTTCGTGCTGGCCCATGGGGTACGCGAGGACGCCTCGCGACCGCTGGAGGTGGGGATCGAGCGCGTGGTCCGCGACGGGGACGACGTGCGGATCACCACGGAACTGCCATCGGGGTACGTCGGTGCGCCCGTCTTCGTCGTGCAGGCCGACGCCACCGGCGACGTCTCGCTGTACTGCCTGGGCCTGGTGCTGCCCGGCGTCGACGGTCACCCGGTGGCGACCTTCGACCGGATCCGGGCCGTCCTGTCGGCCGCGCACGGCGACGCCTGAACCCGGCTCGCCTCGCTGGGACGGGTCAGTCGCCGAGCGCTGTCGCCTCGGCGCGATCGGTCGTCGGAGGCCGGCTCTGCGGCAACCCGGGCGCGTCGGTGGCGGAGACAGACTCGGCCGGGGCGGTGGGGCCGGTGGCCAGGAACGCCTCGGCCCAGCGGCCGACCTCGTCGAAGACCTTTGCGCGTACGGCGGGGCCGGAGAGCGTGAGGTCGTGCAACCCGCCGTCGAAGCGGGCCAGGGTGACGTGCCGGCCGAGGCGGGGCGCGTACCGCACCATGTGTTCGACGTCCAGCACGGCGTCGGCCAGGGTCGCGTTGTCGTGCCACTTGGTGCCCCGGAAGGAGCGGGTCGAGCAGGCCAGCAGCACCGGCACCGGGATGTCCAGGCCGGCGCGCAGCCGGCGTTGACCGGCGCGGATCGCGTTCAGCCAGCCGGCGCGCACCGGGAACCCGGCCAGCGGCTTCCACGCGAGGTCATAGGTCCACTCGCCGCGGTGGTCGGCGTGCAGGCTCTCGCCGTACACCGTGCCCAGGCCGAACGGCAGGATGCGGTGCGGCGCCCTGCGGCCCAGCCGGGAGACGGCGGCCGCGAGGGGTCGACGGACCGCCCAGGGGGCGTTGAGGTCGAAGAAGGGGCTGTTGAGGACCAGGCCGTCGACGGTGCCGGTGTCGCGGCGGGCATCCGCCCAGAGCGAGATGATCAGGCCGCCGGTGGAGTGGCCCATCGCCAGGAGGGTGTCGTGCCCGTCGTCGGAGCGGATGATCTCGGCGGCGGCGTCCAGCTCGGGGAAGTAGTCGCTGATGTCGCGGCAGAAGTTCGGCGTCTGGTGCGCGAGCAGGCTGCGGCCGTACTTGCGCAGGTCGAGGGCGTAGAAGTCCCAACCGCGTTCGGCGAAGAAGTCGGCCAGGTGGGTCTGGAAGAAGTAGTCGCCGTGCACGTAGAGCACCGCCCGCCCGGTGGGGCGCTCGGCCCGCCGCCGGACCAGGGTCGCGACAACGGGGCCTTCGTCGTCGGTGCCCAGGTCGATCGTCTGCCGCTCGTACGGCGGCCCCAACACGTCCGGTTCCACGAACGCGACGGTACGCCGGCAAGCTACCCGGCGGTAGCCCCACGCTGCCTGCCCCGACCGGTCGTGCCTGCCGGCCGGGGCATGACAGGGGTACGCGTCAGGCCGTCTCGGCGTCGGCGCGGCTCGGGTCGGCGGCGGGCAGCGCGTCCGACTCGTCGGTCGGGTCGACCTCGCCCTGCGGCTGCGGGATGTCCCGCAGGTGCTTGTTGTGCCGGGGCTCCTGCCGGGTCTTGGCGTCGTTGAGCCGCCGGCGCAGGTCGTCACGGACGTCGTTGAGGGCGGCGTGCAGGTCCTCCTCGGCGGAGGTGGTGACGATCTTCTGCCGGCCGGCGATCCAGCATTCCAGGGTGACCTTCTGGCCCCGGGCCTCCCGGTCCTTCACCGACACCTCGAGCTCGGTGGCGTCGGCGTGGAAGCCGGCCAGCCGGGCGTCGAGGGTGGCGAACTGCTCGGCGATCCAGTTGCGGTCGCCCTGGGAGAACCCCGCACCCACGCGCAGGCACTCGCCCACGGTCGCCGGGTTCGCCACGGCGCTCATCGCTGCACCTCGGAAACGCTTGCGGAGCCGAAAGTAGTGATCGTCATGGCGCTGACCTCTCGTCGACGTGGAGTTTGTCGGTGGTGCGTTGATCAAATCCATACCCAGTTCGGGCGGCTCCGGAACCGTCGGCGCCCGGACAGGTGGGTCGGCCGTACCACATCGGGGGTGTGATCAGGGCGTTGTCCACAGGTGGCCCCGTCATCCACAGGTCGGGGTGGTGGTGCTGGCGGTAGCCGACGAGAGCGCACAGGCTCGGTGCCGAGTCGACTCGCTGGCAGACCCCGGATCCCTGGAGGGACGATGTTCGATACGTACGTCACGATTGTCGGCAACATTCTGACCGCGCCCGAGTGGCGGCGTACGACCCAGAGCAACACCCTGGTGGCCAACTTCAAGGTCGCCTCCACCGCCCGCCGGCTCGACCGCGACAGCGGTCGGTGGGTCGACGGCAACTCGCTGCGCGTCCGCGTCAACTGCTGGCGCAAGCTCGCCGAGGGCGTGGCCGCCTCGGTGATGGTCGGCGACCCGGTGGTGGTCTGCGGCCGGCTCTACACCCGCGACTGGACCGACGACGCGGGCAACCACCGCACCCTCTACGAGCTGGAGGCGGTCGCCGTCGGCCACGACCTGTCCCGGGGGCGGGCCCGCTTCCTGCGCAACCGGCCGACCATGACCACCAGCACGGTCGAGGACGCGGCCATCGAGAGCCGCGTGCACGGCGAGCCGACCGAACCGGTGCCCGACGAGCAGGCGCCGGTGCTGCGCGACGACCGCCCGCTCGACGACGACTTCGAGTTGCCTGAGTACGGCTCGCTGCGTACCAGTCCGCTGGGCCACGGCCCGCTCGACGACGTCTCCCTCGAGGGCGGTGACTCTCTCGACGACGGCTTCTCCGGCGGCGGCGATGGGCCCGCGGCCCTCGACGACGAGCTGGCCCTCGCGGTGAGCGCGGACGACTCCGACCTGGAGGGCGACCCCGACGACGAGTTGGGGCCGGTGCCCGAGGAGGGCCGGCCGGAGGTTCCGCCGTCCGGTCGGGGCCGGCGGGGCCGGGGGCGGGTTCCGCAGCCGGCGTGACGGTTCGCATCGAGCCGGAGTCGGTGTGACAGCTCGGCCCGGTCGCCTGAGGTCGGTGTCGACGACGGTGCGCGCCGGCGGCACGACGGGGGCGGGGTGGCGACGCGACCGGCGTCGTCACCCCGCGTGACGGAGGTGGGGTTCGATGGAGCACGGCGGCCGCGGCTGGCGCACGCGGTGCTCGTCTAGGCTGGCCGGCCGGGGGGTGGTACGCGTGCGACGGACAGCGCCGGTGGCGAACGCGGTGGGCCTGGTGGCCGGTTACGCGCTGGACAGGCTGTTCGGCGACCCTCGCCGGTGGCATCCGGTCGCCGGGTTCGGCCAGGTGGCGGGCGCTCTGGAGAGTCGCCTGCACCGGCCGGACCGGACGGCCGGCGCGGTGTTCACGGCGCTGGCCGTCGGTGGGCCCGTGGTGCTCGGGGCGGTCGCTGCGGCGGCCACCCGGCACCGGCCGGTGAGCCGTGCGGTGCTCGTCGCCGCCGGCACCTGGACCGTGCTGGGCGGCCGTACTCTCCGACACGAGGCCGCCGTCATGGGCCGAACGCTTCGTGACGGTGACCTGCCCGCCGCCCGACGGCGCCTCGGCAACCTCTGCGGCCGGGACCCCTCGACCCTTGACGAGTCGGAGTTGGCTCGGGCCACCGTCGAGTCGGTCGCGGAGAACACCTCCGACGCGGTGGTCGCCCCGCTGGTCTGGGGAGCGGTCGCCGGCCTGCCCGGGCTGCTGGGCTACCGCGCCGCCAACACCCTCGACGCCATGGTCGGGCACCGATCGGAGCGTTACGCGCGGTTCGGCACCCCGGCCGCCCGGCTGGACGACCTGCTCAACCTGGTGCCGTCCCGGCTGACCGGGCTCCTCACCATCGCCGTCGCGCCGGTCGCGAACGGCGACCGGGAGCAGGCCTGGCGGGTGTGGCGACGGGACCGCAACGATCACCCGAGCCCCAACGCCGGCCAGTGCGAAGCGGCGATGGCCGGCGCGCTCGGCGTCCGCCTCGGTGGCCGCAACAGGTACTTCGGGCGCTCCGAGGTCCGCCCGTTCCTGGGCGACGGCCCCCGTCCCGAGGCACGACACCTCAAGCGAGCAGCCCGCATCTCCGGCGCTGTCGGCCTGGCCGCACTCGGGCTGGCGGCCGCGTACCCGGTGACCGTCGGCCGCCTGGCTGGCGCCGTCGCTCGTCGGAGTCTGCGGGCCGTCGCGGCCGGGCCCGGGAACGGCCTGCGGTCCGGCGGGGCCGAGGGCGGCCTGCTGTCCGGCGGGGCCGGGAGCGGCTTGCGGATGGCTGGGCGGAACGGTCGCCTGCTGTCCGGCGGGGTCGCGTCGGAGCGGGGCCTGTTCCGCGGTGCGGCGCGGCGGGTGAGCGGGCGGTGAGCGGCGGGCTGCTGGTCGCCGGCACCACCTCGGACGCCGGCAAGAGCGTGCTCACCGCCGGCATCTGCCGATGGCTGCACCGGCAGGGCGTGAAGGTGGCGCCGTTCAAGGCGCAGAACATGTCGAACAACTCGGCCGTCGTGGTCGGGCCGGACGGGCGTGGCGGCGAGATCGGCCGCGCGCAGGCCATGCAGGCCGCCGCCTGCGGGCTCGCCCCGGACCTGCGCTTCAACCCGGTGCTGCTCAAGCCCGGCAGCGACCTGGCCAGCCAGGTGGTTCTCCTCGGTACGGCGGTCGACACGATCACCGCCGGCACCTTCCGACAGGTGCGGCCCCGGCTCGCCGAGACCGCGTACGCGGCGCTGGCCGAGCTGCGGGCCGCGTACGACGTGGTGATCTGTGAGGGCGCCGGGAGCCCGGCGGAGATCAACCTGCGGGCCGGGGACTACGTGAACATGGGGCTCGCGCGGCACGCCAACCTGCCCGCCATCGTGGTCGGCGACATCGACCGGGGCGGCGTCTTCGCCTCGATGTTCGGCACGGTGGCCCTGCTCGACCCGGCGGACCAGGCGCTCATCGCCGGCTTCGTGATCAACAAGTTCCGCGGCGACCTCGGCCTGCTCCAGCCCGGGCTGGACATGCTGCGTCAGGTGACCGGCCGTCCCACGTACGGGGTGCTGCCCTGGTCGCTCGACCTCTGGCTGGACGCGGAGGACTCGCTCGCCTACGGCCGGGTGCTCGGCCGCCCCGCCGCACCGCATGGCACCGACTGGCTGGACGTGGCAGTCGTCCGGCTACCCCGGATCAGCAACGCCACCGACGTGGAAGCGCTCGCCACCGAGCCGGGCGTGCGCGTACGCCTCACCGTCGAGCCGGCCGAACTGGCCGCCGCCGACCTGATCGTCCTGCCCGGCTCGAAGTCGACAGTCGCGGACCTCACCTGGCTACGCGAGACCGGCCTCGCCGACGCGGTGACCAGACACGTGGCGGCCGGCAAGCCGCTGCTCGGCCTCTGTGGCGGCTTCCAGATGCTCGGCCGCGCCATCCACGACCCGGTCGAGAGCCGGCAGGGCAGCGTGCCCGGGCTCGGCCTGCTGCCCATCGAGATCACCTTCGATCCACGCAAGACCGTCCGGCAGTCGGTCGGCACCGGCCCCGGCGACGTGGCGGTCCGCGGCTACGAGATCCACCACGGGTACGTCTCACAGACCGACCCCGCCCTGACCCCGTTGCTGACCGGGGCCGACGGCGACGGTGAGGGCGCGGTGCTCGGCGCGGTGCACGGTACGCACTGGCACGGGGCGTTCGAGTCCGACGGGTTCCGCCGCTGGTTCCTCACCGAGGCCGCCCGGCTGGCGGGTCGTACCGGGTTCCGGGTCGCGCCGGGCACCAGCTTCGCGGCAGCCCGGGAAGGCTCGCTCGACCTGCTCGGCGACCTCGTCGAGGAGCACCTGGACACCGACGCCCTCTGGCGCCTCATCGAGAGCGGCGCACCCCCCGGTCTTCCCTTCATCCCACCCGGCGCCCCGCAGCTCTGAGCAGGGCGGTTCAGGGCCGGATGTCGGCGGGGCGGTCCGTGGTGGGCAGGCCGGCGGCCAGCCACGCGTCGACGCCGCCGATCATGTCGGTGGCCCGGCGCAGGCCGAGGGTCTGGAGGCTGGCGGCGGCCAGGCTGGAGCTGTAGCCCTGGCGGCACACCACCACGATCTCCCGGTCGTAGGCGGTGGCCTCCGGGATGCGCCAGGCGCTGGCCGGATCGAGCCGCCACTCCAGCACCGTGCGGTCGATGACGACGGCGCCGGGCAGGTCGCCCTGTTCGCGGCGCTGTGCGTCGGTACGGGTGTCGACCAGCAGAGCGCCACCGCGGACCGCCTCGACGGTCTGCTGTGGAGTCAATCGGTGCAGCCCGGCGCGGGCCTGTTCGAGGAGGGCGTCAATGCCGGGGCTCATCACGTCTCGGAGCACCACCCGATCATGCCGACTCGGGTGCCAACCCGCGCGGCGAACGGGCCGCCCGTCACCCGTCGCCCGCCCCAAATCCCCCGGTCGTGAGAATGACCGGCCCGGGGCGTCAGCCGGACGTGTCACCCCACCGAAACCGGCGTGATCGACTCGGCTTCCGTGATGTCGGGGTGTGCTGGCCGACGGGATACCCCGACATCAATGAGGCCGAGTTGATCTGGGCGGTGAACCCCCGTTGCCGGGGTGTGAGCGGGGCATACTTCGGTCGTGCACGGACTCGTCACCAGAGGGCTTGCCCACAGGGGCCCGCAGCGGCGCGGCCCCGACCGCACGGGGCCGGCACGGGATGAGGGCGGGGCTCAGGGCGGGAACGAGGGCGGGGCCGCGGGCGTGGACGGGGCTGAGGGCAGGGCTCAGGGCGGGAACCAGGGCGTAGACGAGGGCGTGGACGTCGGCGGGTCGACCGAGCGATCCGCCGCGCCGGTGCCGACGGTGGTGGTCGTCGAGGCGTACGCCGAGTTGGCCCGTCGGGTGCTCGCGGGCCCGGCGCGGTTGGGGCGGACCCGGCTGGTCGCGGTGGACGGGCCGAGCGGCGCGGGCAAGAGCCGGTTCGCCGCGTACCTCGCGGACGCCCTGGCGGCGCTGCCCGGCGGGCGCCCGCCGGTGGTGCACACCGACGACCTGCTCGACGGCTGGGACGACCAGCTCACCTTCTGGCCTCGTCTCGACACCGAGGTGCTGACCCCGCTGCGCCAGGAAGACCCGGGCGCGTACCGGCGCTACAGCTGGGTGCGGCGGTGCTTCCTACCCCGCCCGGTGCCGGTGCCGGTGACGCCGGTGCTGATCGTGGAGGGGGTCAGCGCGGCCCGTGCCGTCGTCCGGCCGGAGCTGACCCTCGCCGTCTTCGTCACCGCGCCCGCGCCGCTGCGGCTGGCCCGTGCGGTCGAGCGGGACGGGCCGGAGATCCTGCCCGAGCTGCGCCGCTGGCATACCGGGGAGCGGGCGCACTTCGCCGCCGACGACACCGCGGCGCGCGCCGACCTGGTGGTCCACGGTGCGCCGACGCTGCCGCTGGACGCATCCCGGTACTACGTGCGGATCCGCTGACCGGGCATGGACGCCGGCCACCCGCTGCGGCACGATGCGAGGAGTCACGGCGAAACGGGGGCCCCATCATGACGGCAGCGGACGCGCCGGCGCGGCGCCGGATCACCCTCACCGGCATCAGCTCGCGGGCCTGGGAGCATCCGGCCGACCGGGGCGCCCTGGTCGCGCTGCGTGAGCTGCGTGGTTTCGACGACGTGGTGCGGGCGTTCTTCGGCATGTGGAACGAGCGGGGTTTCCGGCTGTCGGTGCTGGCGTCCGGCATCCGCGTCGATCACCGGCAGTATCCGGCGGTGTGGCAGCGCTACACCGAGGCCGCGGCGGCGCTCGACGTGGCCGAGCTGCCCGAGCTGTACGTGACGCAGTCGCCCTGGCTGGGCGCCGAGGCGGTGGGTCTGGACCGGCCGTTCATCGTGCTGAACTCCGCGTGCGTGCAGCAGCTCGACGAGGACGAGCTGCGCTGCCTGCTCGGCCACGAGTTGGGGCACGTGGGCAGCGGGCACGCGGTCTACAAGACCATGCTCATGATCCTCACCCGGTGGGCGGCCAACCTGAGCTGGTTGCCGGTGGGCGCGTTCGCGCTGCGGGCGATCATCGCGGCGATGCTGGAGTGGTGGCGCAAGGCGGAGCTGTCCGCCGACCGGGCCGGCCTGCTCGCCGGGCAGGACCCGGCCGCCGCGCTGCGGCTGCTGATGAAGCTCGCGGGCGGCGGCGACCTGTCGCAGATCGACACGACCGCCTTCCTGGAGCAGGCCGCCGAGTACGCCGGCGGCGGCGACCTGCGCGACAGCCTGCACAAGATCCGGATGACGGCGTGGAGCACGCACCCGGCGCCGGTGGCGAGGGCCGCGCAGTTGCGGCAGTGGATCGACTCCGGGGCGTACGGGCGGGTGCTGTCCGGGGACTATCCGCGCCGCGACGACGACGCCTCGACAAGCGTCTCGGAGGAGATCAAGGCCGCTGCCGAGTCGTACCGGGAGGAGTTCAGCCGCTCCACCGACCCGCTGGTCGGGTTGCTGCGCCGCCTCGGCGACGGCGCCAGCGACGTCGGCGGGTGGGTGGGCGGCACGGCCGGTCGGGCCCGCTCCTGGATGGACGCCGCCACCGAGGCCGCCGGCCGCGCGCACCGCGCCGGCCGGGCCGCCCCGGGCGCGCGGGCGGGTTCCGACCCGGCGGGCGGCGGTGACGGTACGGGCTCGGCCAACACGCCTGGGTAAGGCCGGCATACGATTCCGGTCATGACCTCACCGATCATGTCCGAGTCCGAGGTGCGGGCCGCCGTCGAGCGGGAGATGCCCGGCGTACGCGCCGACCTGGAACGCCTCGTCCGCATCCCCGGCATCGCCTTCGAAGGCTTCGACCACTCACACGTGGAGCGTTCCGCCGAGGCGGTCGCCGAACTGCTGCGCGGCTGCGGCCTGGACGTCGACATCGTGCGCTCCGGCGGGCAGCCCGCGGTGATCGGCCGTCGGGCCGCCCCACCCGGTGCGCCCACCGTGCTGCTCTACGCCCACCACGACGTGCAGCCGGTCGGTGACCGGTCGCTGTGGGAGTCCGACCCGTTCGAGCCGGTCGAGCGCGACGGGCGCCTGTACGCCCGGGGCGCGGCCGACGACAAGGCCGGCATCATGGCGCACGTCGCGGCGCTGCGGGCGTACGGGGACGCGCTGCCGGTCGGTGTGGTGCTGTTCATCGAGGGCGAGGAGGAGTACGGCTCCGACTCGCTGGAGCGGCTGCTCGCCGAACACCGCGACGAGATCGCCTCGGATGTCATCGTGATCGCCGACTCCGGCAACTGGGACATCGGCGTACCGGCGCTGACCACCTCGCTGCGCGGCATCGTCAACTGCTTCGTCGAGGTACGCACGCTGGACCACGCCGTGCACAGCGGCATGTTCGGCGGCGCCGTGCCGGACGCGCTGACCGCGCTGGTCCGGCTGCTGGCGACGCTGCACGACGACGCCGGTGACGTGGCGGTGGACGGGCTGGTAGGCCGGGTGGGCGCCAGCGTCGACTATCCCGAGGACCGGATGCGCGCCGAGGCCGGGCTGGCCGAGGGCGTGCAGTTCATCGGCACCGGGCGGCTCACCGACCGGCTCTGGACCAAGCCGGCGCTGGCGGTGCTCGGCATCGATGCGCCGAGCACCGGCGAGGCCCCGAACGCCCTGGTCCCGGCCGCGAAAGCGAAGCTCAGCATCCGTCTCGCCCCGGGCGACGACCCGAAGCGGGCGTACGCGGCGGTGCGCGCCCACCTGGAGAAGCACGCGCCGTGGGGCGCCCAGGTGACGGTCACCTTCGAGCACGACGGCGATCCGTGCGTGATCGACGCGTCCGGGCCGATGTTCGACGCCGCCCGCTCGGCGTTCCGGGCCGCCTGGGACGGCACCGACCCGGTCGACATCGGTGTCGGCGGCTCGATCCCGTTCATCGCCACCTTCCAGGAGATGTTCCCGGCTGCGGCGATCCTGGTGACCGGTGTGGAGGACCCGCACGCCCGCGCCCACGGCCCGAACGAGAGCCTGCACCTCGGCGAGTTCGCCCGGGTGTGCCTCGCCGAGGCGCTGCTGCTGGGCAAGGTGGCCGCGGCAAGCAGTTAGGTGTCGGAACGACAACTTTGCGTCTGATCTGGGAGTTTGCGGCGTGTCGCCGGGCGGGCTGTTATAGCCTTTCGAACATGAGTACGAACGAGGTGATGGCCCGGTTGGGGGCCGCCGTCAGCGCACTGGGGGACGTCGACGTCTCCGCGTGGTCCGAGGACACGCTCAACGACCAGCTCGGTGAGCTGTCCGCCGCCCTGGTCGCCCTCGACTCGGTGCTCTCCCGGGTCGCCGGCGAGGTCCGCGCCCGAGGGTTGCGCATCGAGGAGCCCGTCTCCGCCTGATTCCCGCCGCCCCCTCGTGGGCTGCGGCACCGCGCCGACACCGCCCGGGCACGGCAATGCCCGGGCGGTGTCGGAGGTGGCTGGCAGGATGGGCTTCGTGCGGTTCATCGACCTGGCGGCCACCTCCGCCGCCGTGGGCGCCACCAGCGGCCGGCGGGCCAAGGTGGAGCTGCTCGCCGACGCGCTGCGCCGGCTCGACCCGGCCGAGGTGGAGCCCGGCGCCGGCTATCTCGCCGGTGAGCTGCGCCAGCGGCAGACCGGCGTGGGCTACGCGAGTCTGCGTGACCTGCCGCCACCGGCCACCGAGCCGACGCTGACCGTGGCCGCCGTCGACGCGGCCATCGAGCAGATCGCCGCCGTGCAGGGCGCCGGGTCGCAGGCCCGTCGCCGGGCTCTGCTCGGCGGCCTCTACGCGGCGGCCACCGCCGACGAGCAACGGCTGCTCACCGGCCTGTTCGGGGGTGAGCTGCGCCAGGGCGCCCAGGCCGGGCTGCTCGCCGACGCCGTGGCCCGGGCCGCCGAGGTGCCGGTGGCGACCGTCCGCCGGGCCCTGCTGCTCGCCGGTGACCTGCGTGCCGTGGCGGTGGCCGCGCTGGCCGGCGGCGAGGCCGAGCTGGCCGGGTTCGGCCTGCGGGTCGGCCGGCCGTTGGCGCCGATGCTCGCGCAGAGCGCTCCCTCGGTCGACGAGGCGCTGGCCGCGACCGGCACGCCGGCGGTGGTCGACGTGAAGCTCGACGGCATCCGCATCCAGGTGCACCGCTCCGGCGCCGACATCGCCGTGTTCACCCGCAGCCTCGACGAGATCACCAACCGGGTGCCCGAGGTGGTCGCGGCGGTTCGCGCCCTGCCGGGCCGGGAGCTGGTGCTCGACGGCGAGGCGATCGGCCTGGACGAGACGGGCCGTCCGCTGCCGTTCCAGCAGACCTCCAGCCGGGCCGCCCGGCGCACCACACCGAGCACCACCGGGCGGACTCCGGTCGCCCCGGCGGTGCTCGCGGCCGCCGCCAGCACCGGCGCGACGGTGCTCACTCCGTACTTCTTCGACCTGCTGCACCTCGACGGCCAGGATCTGATCGACCTGCCCGGCCGGGAGCGGTGGGCCGCGCTCGCCGGCGCGGTGGACGCGTCGCTGCTGGTGGGGCGCATGGAGGTCGACGGCCCGGAGCAGGCCGGCGCGGCGTTCGCCGCCGCGCTCGACGCCGGCCAGGAGGGCGTGGTGGTCAAGGCACCGGACGCCCCCTACGACGCCGGCCGGCGCGGCGCCGCCTGGGTCAAGGTCAAGCCACGGCACACCCTCGACCTGGTGGTGCTCGCCGTCGAGTGGGGCAGCGGCCGGCG
Source organism: Micromonospora sp. NPDC005197 (assembly GCF_040608295.1). Classification (NCBI taxonomy): domain Bacteria; kingdom Bacillati; phylum Actinomycetota; class Actinomycetes; order Micromonosporales; family Micromonosporaceae; genus Micromonospora; species Micromonospora sp. NPDC005197. The sequence goes on from NZ_JBEXHY010000047.1 coordinate 26,591, forward strand.
CAAGGGCTGGCTGTCCAACCTGCATCTGGGCGCCCGTGACCCGCGTACGGGCGACTTCGTGATGCTCGGCAAGACGTTCAAGGGGCTCACCGACGAGCTGCTGCGCTGGCAGACCGAGCGGTTCCTCGACCTCGCGGTGGAGCGCGGCGACTGGGTGGTCCGGGTCCGCCCGGAGCAGGTGGTGGAGATCGCTTTCGACGGGGTGCAGACGAGCACCCGCTATCCGGGTGGGATGGCCCTGCGGTTCGCTCGCGTGGTGCGCTACCGCGACGACAAGTCCGCCGCCGAGGCGGACACCATCGACGCGGTCCGCGCCATCCACGCCGGTCGGCTGAGCGGTTGACGGGCCACACCGGCCCTCGTCTCGCGCCGGGCCGGCCACCCGCTCAGGCGGACGCGCTCGGCGTCGGCTCGGCCGCCCGGTCCAGCGGGGCGCTCGCGCTGTCGAGCCCGGCGGCCCGGCGTGCCTCGCGTCGGGCCACCCAGCCGTAGCCGAAGAGCGCCATCGCGGCGAAGAGCCACCACTGCACGACGTAACCGAAGTTCTGCCAGTTGTTGGTGTGCCCGACCGGCACGGCCTTGAACGCCCCGTCGGCGGCCGGGGTCTGGTCGTCCAGCAGCAGGTAGCCGCCGTAGACCGGGTAGGGCAGCTCGCGGGCCAGGCGCGGTACGGCGATCCGCCGCGTCTCCAGCCGGCCGTCGCGGCGGTCCACCGTGCCGGCGCCGCTCTCGGTCTCGTGCACCCGGCCGCTGACCGTCACGTCGCCGCCCGGCGGGGCGGGCACCGACGGCTGGGCGGTCGCCCCGCCCGGCGCGGGCGGGATCCAGCCTCGGTCCACCAGCAGCGCGCTGCCGTCGGGGAGCACCAGCGGGGTGAGCACCTCGAAGCCGACCCGGCTGTCGACCGTCCGACCACGGACCAGGACGGTGTTCGACGGGTCGTACCGGCCGGTGGCGGTGATCCGGGTCCAGACCTTGTCCTTCGCGGGGGCCGGGCCGGCCGTCCCGGGGCCGCCGGTGGGCGCGCGGAACGCGTCGGCCAGGGGCGCCGGGGCCATCCGCTCGCCCGCGTCGATCCGCTCGTTGATCTCGGTACGGCCCCGGTAGCGGTCCAGCTGCCAGTTGCCCAGCCACACCATGACGGCGGCGGCGACCAGGGTCAGCGCGAGGGCGCCCAACCAGCGTGGGCTCAGCAGGAACCGGTACACGGCACCGAGGCTACCCGTATGACCGGGGCCACTCACCGCGACCGGGCCGGGACCGTCCGCCGACCCCCGGTTGGCGGTGCTCGCCCGTCGGACCGGACGGGTATCGTCACGCCGACGGATCGACCTCCTCGGTTGTCCGTCGCGTACCCGCCGCCGCCCGCGAGGAGTCGATGATGACCGTCGTGCCGCGCCTGGTGCTCAGCGCACCGTCCTCCGGGCACGGAAAGAACGCGCTGGCGATCGGGCTGCTCGCCGCCCTGGCCGAGCGGGGTGTCGACGTCGCCGGGTTCAAGCTCGGCCCGGATCATGTCGACGCCGCGTACCTCGGTCTCGCCGCCGGTCGGCCCGGTCGGGTGATCGATCCCCGGCTGGTCGGCGTCGACCGGCTCGCCGCGCTTGTCGCACACGGCGCCGGGGGTGCCGCGCTCGCCGTCGTGCAGGGCAGCATGGGCCTGTACGACTCCGTCGGTGGCCGCCCGGAGCAGGAGTCCACGGCCGCCGCGGCCACCGCGCTGCGCAGTCCGGTGGTGCTGGTGGTCGACGTGGCCGCGATGGGGCAGTCGGTGGCCGCTTTGGTGCACGGTTTCCGCTCGTACGACGAGCAGTTGTGGCTGGGCGGGGTGATCCTCAACCGGGTGGCGTCGTCGCGGCACGAGGCGATGCTGCGCGAGGCGCTGGACGACGTCGGCGTGCCGGTCTACGGCGCGCTGCGTCGCCAGGACCTGCCGGCCGTGCTGCCGTCGCGCCGGCACGGGGTGGCGCCGGTGGTCGACTCCTCGACCGACGCGGTCCGTGCGGTGCGCCGGCTGGGCGAGGCGGTCGCCGCCACGGTCGACCTGGAGCGGCTGCTCGGGCTGGCCCGTTCCGCTCCGCCACTGCCGGCGGCGGCCTGGTCGCCGCAGGAGGCGCTCGGCGAGCTGGTCGTCCCGGCGCAGCGCCCGCTGGTGGCGCTGGCCGGCGGGCCGGGCGGCAGCTTCAGCCACCCGGAGACCGCGGAGCTGCTGTCGGCCGCCGGCGCCGAGCTGGTCACTGTCGATCCGCTGCGCGACGAGGCGCTGCCCGTCGGCACCCGCGCGCTGGTCGTCGGGGGTGCGTTGCCCGAGTCGTACGCCGAGCAGTTGTCGGCCAACCGGCGGCTCTGCATCGCGGTGGCCGAGCTGGCCCGCACCGGCCGGCCGGTGGTCGCCGAGGGCGCCGGCCTGCTGTGGCTGGCCCGGGAGCTGGACGGGCTGCCGATGTGCGGTGTGCTGGACGCGGTGGGTGTGAGCCGCGACGGCCTCGTGGTGGGCTACCGGGAGGCGACCGCCCAGACCGACAGCGTGGTCGCCGCGCGCGGCACGGTGGTCGTCGGGCACAAGGAGCACCGGGCGGTGCTCACCCCGCGCGCCGGTCAGCGGCCGGCCTGGAGCTGGGACGGCGGCACGCCGGAGGGTTTCGTGTGGCGCAACGTGCACGCCTCGCAGCTCACCCTGCACTGGGCGGGACACCCGGCGACCGCCGCCCGGGTGGTGGCGGCGGCGGTCAGCGAGCCGGCAGCCGACGCGGTGCCCGCGCAGCCTCCCGTGGTGCCCGCGTGATCGGTGAGTTGGCGGTCCGCCGGTTTCCGGCGTTGACCGTCTCCACCCCGCGTACGGAGGTGCGTCGGCTCACGGCGGCGGACGCGTCGGCCGCCGGGGAGATCTTCGCCGACAAGCTGACCCGGCGGTGGCTGCCGCTGGCCGACGACTCCGGCCCGATCGACGGGCACGCCTGGTGCACGGATCTGGCCCGGCAGCGGCGCGACAGCGGCGAGGGCGACCACTACGCGGTGGTCCGCCGGGAGGACGACCAGATGGTCGGCTCCCTCTGGACGCGTCGCACCGACTGGGGCGCCCGGCTCACCGAGGTCTCCTACGCGATGGCCCCCCACGCGCGGGGCTTCGGCCTGGCCGCCGAGGCGGTGGACGCGGTGGCCATCGCGCTGATCCTGGAGCACGGCTTCCAGCGGGTCGAGCTGCGGGTGGCACCCGGCAACCTGGCGTCCCGCCGGGTCGCCGAGAAGGCCGGCTTCAGCTACGAGGGGCTGCTGCGCAACGCCGGTTTCGTCGGCGGTGGCCGGGCCGACCTCGAACTGTGGTCGTTCGTGGCCGCGGATCTGCGCTGATCCGCGCCGTCATCCGACGATGGCGTCCGACGGTGGCGTGAACTGGCGGGTCGGCGTGCCCTTGAGGCCGTCGCGCAGGGTCTCGGCCACCGCCGCGATCGGGATCTGGGACTGCCCGTCACCGACGGCGTTGAACGGGTTGTCCGGGTCGGAGATGAAGCTCGCCGCGGCCAGCTCCGGGGTGTAGCCGACGAACCAGGCGGACCGGGTGCTGTCGGTGGTGCCCGTCTTGCCGGCGACCGGGCGGCCGACCGTACCCCGCACGCTGTCGGCGGTTGACCAGCCGCCGCAGCCGCCGCGTGCCGGACTGTCCCCGGTCGGGCAGCGGGCGGCGTCGGTGGCCGCCCGGGCGGCGTCGGCGCTGACCACCTGGCGGCAGCGCGGCTTGGCGACCTCACGGTGCAGACCGCCCGGAGTGGCGTACGTGGCCGGGGTGCCGTCCCGGTTCATGATCGCCTGCACCGGGATCGCCTCGCAGTAGCGGCCGTCGGCCGCGACGGCGGCGTAGGCGTTCGCCATCTCCAGCGGTGTGGCGTCGGAGACGCCCAGGGTGAACGCGCCCCACTTCTTGGCCTTGCCCGGGGACGCCTGTTCCCGGTCGACGTCGGTGCGCCAGCGCAGCCCGAGCTGTTCGGCCAGCCGGACCGCCCGGTCCGCGCCCACCTTCTCCTCCAGCCACACGAAGTACGTGTTGACGGACTTGCCGAAGCCGGACCACATGGTCTGTTGCCCGGTCATCGCGCCGCTGGCGTTGGAGGGCGCCCAGCCGTCGTAGACCGACGACTTGTAGCGGTACGGGGCGTTGAACGAGGTGGACAGCGTCATCCCCGAATCCAGCGCGGCCAGCATCGGGAACATCTTGAACGTCGACCCGGCCTGGTAGCCCGGCAGGTCGCCGCCGCCGAGCAGCGGCGCCACCGTGTTCGGATAGTTCGCCTTCACCTTCGGCCCGGCCTCCGGGTTGGAGCTGGGTGGGTTGTCGGCCAGGTCCAGGGAGTAGTTCCGGTTCACCGCCATCGCCTTCACGCGCCCGGTCCCCGGCTCGGAGACCACGATCCCGTTGGCGAACGGGCTGCCGGTGCCCTCCTTGGCGCCGACGTTCTTCTCCGCCGCCTCCTGGATCTTGGGGTCGAGGCTGAGCACGATGCGGTAGCCGCCCCGACGCAGCTTGTCCATCCGCTCCAGCCGGTTGGCCCCGAACGCGGGCTGCGAACTCCACCAGTTCTTCAGGTAGTCGCAGGCGAAGCCCCAGCTCCGGTACTTCTCGATGAGCGAGGCGCAGTCGCTCGGCGGGGTGGTGAGCTTCAGCCGGATCGGCTCGGTCTTCGCGGCGGCGGCCGAGTCGGGGGAGAGGTAGCCGAGCTGACTCATCCGGTCCAGCACGTAGTTGCGCCGCCCGGTGGCGTCCTTCTGGTCGGTGTCGGCCGGGTCGTACTCGGAGGGGGACTTGACCAGCCCGGCGAGGGTGGCCGCCTCGACCGGGGTGAGGTCCTTCGGGGTCTTGGAGAAGAAGATCTCGCTGGCGGCGTAGATGCCGTACGCCCGGTGGCCGAAGTACGCGGAGTTCAGGTAGCGCTCGAGGATCTGCTCCTTGCTCAGCTCCTTCTCCAGGTCCAAGGCCATGCGCATCTCCTTGACCTTGCGCAGGCTGGTCTGCTGGGTGGCCTCCTGGACCTCCTTCGGGGTGTTCGCGCTGTCCCGCAGGGCCATCCGGACGTACTGCATGGTCAGCGTCGAGGCGCCCTGGGAGCCGCCGGAGCGGGCGTTGGACACGAAGGCGCGGGCCACGCCCTTCGGGTCGACGCCGTGGTGCTGGTAGAAGCGGTTGTCCTCGGCGGCGACGATCGCCTGCTGGATGTTCGGCGACATGTCCGACAGCTTCGTGTACTGCCGGTACTCCTCGTAGAACATGGTCAGCACGGTCTTGCCGTCCGGGGCGTAGAGGTAGGAGGTCTCGGCGGGCAGGGCGGTGGTCAGCAGTCTGGTCTTCTGCTCCGTGGCGTGCGCGGTGGCCTTCGCGCCGAGCCCGGTGAAGGCGACCACCGGGTACGCGACGGCGGCGATCACGATGCCGGCGATGAGGCCGGCGCGGAGAAGAGGAACGAGTCGACCAGCGGCAGCAAGGGGTCGGTTGCTCACGTGGCCAAGTTATGACATTTCCGATTCGTACATGAGAAGAACTCATAAACCCGCGAGGTGGTGACATGGCTTACGCCGACATCGACTGTCCCGCCGGCCACCTTCCCGGCAGGATCGCGGACATGCGCGATCAGTCTGCTGCCATCACCCCGCCCACCGGGGCCGAGCCGGACCTCGCGCACCACGGCGACGCCGAGGTGGGCGCCGGGCTGATCGACCTCGCCGTCAACGTCCGCCAGACGCCACCGCCGGCCTGGCTGGCCGACCCGATCGCCGCCACCCTCACCGACCTGGCCCGCTACCCCGACCCGGCGCCGGCCCGCGCCGCCGTCGCCGCCCGGCACCGGCGTCACCCGGACGAGGTACTCCTCACCGCCGGCGCCGCCGAGGGCTTCGTGCTGATCGCCCAGGCGCTGCGTGGCATCCGCCGACCCGTGGTGGTGCACCCGCAGTTCACCGAGCCGGAGGCGGCGCTACGGGCCGCCGGCCATCCGGTCGAGCGGGTGCTGCTGGACCCGGCCGACGGGTTCCGGCTCGATCCGTCCCTGGTGCCCGACGACGCCGACCTCGTGATGATCGGCAACCCGACGAATCCCACCTCGGTGCTGCATCCCGCGCGGACCGTGGCCGCGCTCGCCCGTCCCGGCCGGGTGCTGGTGGTCGACGAGGCGTTCGCCGACACCACCGGCGGCGCGCACCCCGGCGAGCCGGAGTCGCTGGCCGAGCGGCGGGATCTGCCCGGGCTGCTCGTCCTGCGCAGCCTCACCAAGACGTGGGGCCTGGCCGGCCTGCGGATCGGCTACCTGCTCGGCGCCCCGGAGCTGCTGTCCCGCCTGGCCGCCGTCCAGCCGCTCTGGGCCGTCTCCACGCCCGCGCTGGCCGCCGCCGCGGCCTGCGCCACCGGAGTCGCGGTCGAGGCCGAACGCGCGATCGCCGCCGACCTCGCCGCCGACCGCGACCACCTGGTCGCGCGCCTGGCCGACCTGCCCGGCGTACGCGTCGCGGGCCGCCCGGCCAGCGCGTTCGTCCTGCTGCACCTGCCCGACGCGAACCGGGTCCGAGAGGGCCTGCGCGACCGGGGCTGGGCGGTACGCCGGGGCGACACCTTCCCCGGGCTCGGCCCGGACTGGCTGCGGGTGGCGGTACGCGACCGGAACACCACCGACGCGTTCATCGAGGTGCTGCGCGAGACCATGGAGGCATGATGCTGGAGACCACGATTTCGGCCATCCGGCCACTCGACGAGGCGGCGATGGCCGCCGCCCGCGAGCTGCACGGCCGGCTGACCAAGCCGCCGGGCTCGCTGGGCCTGCTGGAGGATCTGTCGGTACGCCTCGCCGGGCTGGCCGGGGCCTGCCCACCGCCGCTGCCCGAGCCGGCCGCCGTGGCGATCTTCGCGGGCGACCACGGGGTGCACGCCCAGGGGGTCAGCCCGTGGCCGCAGGAGGTCACCGGGCAGATGATCGGCAACTTCCTGGCCGGCGGTGCGGTCGTCAACGCGTTCGCCCGCCAGGCCGGCGCCTCGGTCACCGTGGTCGACGTCGGGGTGGCCACCCCGCTGCCCGTCCCCGAGGCTTCCGGTCCGGCCGACCCGTCCGCGCCCCGACTGGTCACCGCCTCCGTGCGCCGGGGCACCCGGGACCTCACGGTGACCGCCGCGCTCACCCGGGACGAGGCGCTGGCCGCGGTGCGGACCGGCATCCGGATCGCCGACGAGCTGATCGACGCCGGGGCGGGCATCCTGCTCACCGGGGACATGGGCATCGGCAACACCACCCCGGCCGCCGCGCTGATCGCCGCGTTCACCGGCGTCGACCCGCTCGACTCCACCGGCCGGGGCACCGGGATCGACGACCCGACGTACGCCCGCAAGGTGGCCGTCGTGCGGGCCGCGCTGGCCCGGCACACGCCCGATCCGGCCGACCCGCTGGGCGTGCTCGCCGCCGTCGGTGGCCTGGAGCACGCCGCGCTGGCCGGGCTGATCCTGGGCGCCGCGGCCCGCCGTACGCCGGTCCTGCTGGACGGCGTGATCGCGGTGTCGGCGGCGCTCGCCGCCGCCGCGTTCGCACCCGACGCGGTCGCGGCCATGGTCGCCGGGCACCGCTCGGCCGAGCCGGGCGCGACGGTGGCGCTGCGGCACCTCGGCCTCGACCCGCTGATCGACCTGGGGCTGCGCCTCGGCGAGGGCACCGGCGCGCTGTTGGCCCTGCCGGTGGTCACCGGCGCGGTCCGCGTGCTGCACGACGTGGCCACCTTCGACTCCGCCGGGGTGGCCGAGAAGTGACGGTGCCCAACGAGCGGGCGGTCCGGCTCGGTGGTGCGGCGTGAGCGCCAGCCCGTACCCGCTCGGCCTGCGGCTCGAGGGGCGACGTGTGGTCGTGGTGGGCGGCGGTGCGGTCGCCACCCGGCGGGTGCCGGCGCTGCTGGATGCCGGCGCGGACGTCCTGCTGGTGGCCCCGGAGCTGACCCCGGCGCTGCGGGCCCGGGTGGACGCGGGTCGGCTGCACTGGGTGCCGCGCCGGTTCGTGCCCGAGGACCTGGACGGGGCCTGGCTGGTCCAGGTGGCGATCGACGATCCGATGGCGGCGGCTGCGGTGAGCGCCGTCGCCGCCGAACGGCGGATCTTCTGCGTCCGGGCCGACGACCGGACCGCCGCCACGGCCTGGACGCCGGCGGTGACCCGCCACGGCCCGGTCACCGTGGCGGTGCTCGGCGGCGGAGATCCTCGCCGCGCGATGACCGTCCGCGACGCCATCCGCGACCTGCTCGCCGTACGCGACGCTGCTCCCACCCGGGTCCGGCCCGACGCCGAGGCGACGACCGGCGCGACCGCCGGGCGGGTGGCGCTGGTCGGGGCGGGGCCGGGAGACCCGGAGCTGATCACCGTGAAGGGTTGGCGGTTGCTCACCGAGGCCGACGTGGTGGTCGCCGACCGGCTAGTGCCGGGTCTACTCCTGGACGAACTCCGCGCCGACGTCGAGCTGGTGGACGCCTCGAAGATCCCCTACGGCCCGTCCCGGGCCCAGGAGGAGATCAACCGGATCCTGGTCGACCGGGCCCTGGCCGGCGCCGTCGTGGTCCGGCTCAAGGGCGGCGACCCGTACGTCTTCGGCCGTGGCGGCGAGGAGCTACTGGCCTGCGCGGCGGCCGGCGTGCCGGTGACCGTCGTCCCGGGAGTGACCAGCTCGATCGCCGCTCCGGCGGCGGCCGGGATCCCGGTCACCCACCGGGGGGTGGCGCACGAGTTCACCGTCGTCTCCGGCCACGTGGCACCCGACTCGCCGGCCTCGCTGGTGCGCTGGGACGCCCTCGCGGGCCTGCGCGGCACCCTGGTGATCCTGATGGGGCTCAAGAACCTCGCCGCCATCGCCGAGACCCTGATCGCGCACGGCCGGTCGCCGCAGACGCCCGCCGCGGTCGTTCAGGAGGGCACCACGGGCGCCCAACGGACGCTGCGGTCCACGCTCGGCGCGGTGGCCGCCGACGCGCTCACCGCCGAGGTGCGCCCGCCCGCGGTCGTGGTGCTCGGCGACGTGGTGGGTGCCCTCGACGGGTGACCGGTGGCACGGTCCACCCGGGCGGCAGAGCGGACCCCGGGCGGTGCGGGCGGCAGAGCGGACCCCGGGCGGTGCGGGCGGCGGAGACCGGCTGGTCCCCGCGCGCGTCCTTTGCTCTGCTTCAACCGACGCAACACCCAGAAGGCGTTTGTGTTGCGTGGAGTGAAGCAGAGCAAAGGACGCGCAGAGGGCGACGCGAGGGCCCTGACGGCGGCTCTCGGGTGACCGGTACCCGCCGGTGGGGTTCGACCGGCCGGCGTCGGCCGAATGACGAAGGGCCGGAGCAGCGCTGCCCCGGCCCTTCGTCGAACTGACTGTCGGCTACTGCTTGAGCATGTTGTCGAGCAGCAGGGCGCAGCGGATCAGCCCGAGGTGGCTGTACGCCTGCGGGTGGTTGCCCAGGCCGCGCTCGGCGAGCGGGTCGTACTGCTCGGGGAGCAGCCCGGTCGGGCCGGCGGTGAGCACCATCTGCGCGAACAACTCCTCGGCGTCGGTGCGGCGGCCGGTGCGCAGGTACGCCTCGATCAGCCACGCCGTGCAGATGTGGAAACCGCCCTCACGGCCGGGCAGGCCGTCGTCCCAGTGGTAGCGGTAGACGACCGGGCCGCTGCGCAGGTCCGCCTCGATCTTCAGGACGGTGGACAGGAAGCGCGGGTCGTCACCCGGGAGCAGGCCGGAGAGGCCGATCCAGAGCGACGAGGCGTCCATGTCCTCGTCCCCGTACGCGACGCTGTACGCCTCGACGTCGTCGTGCCAGCCGTGCTCCAGCACGTTGGCGCCGATCCGGTCGCGCAGGTCCTTCCACTCCGGCCGGTCCTCGCCGCCGTGCTGGCGCATCACGTGCAGCGCCCGGTCGACGGTCATCCAGCACATCACCTTGGAGAAGACGTGGTGCCGGGGTGGCAGCCGCGCCTCCCAGATCCCGTGGTCGGGCTCGTGCCACCGGCGGCGAACCGCCTCGACCATGTTCTCCAGGACCCGCCACTCGTCGTCGCGGACCGAGCCGCGCGCGTCGGCGACCGCCGCGATCAGGTCGGCGATCGGGCCGAACACGTCGAGCTGGAGCTGGTGGTTGGCGAGGTTGCCGACCCGGACCGGCCGGGAGCCGGCGTACCCGGGCAGCGTGTCGATGACCGCCTCGGCGCCCAGCTCGTAGCCGTCGATGGTGTAGAGCGGGTGCAGTCGCTCCGGGTGGCCGCCGGTGCGCTCGATGCAGCCGTCGACCCAGCGCAGGAACGCCTCGGCCTCCTCGATCGACCCGAGGTCGACAAGCGCGCGGGCGGTCAGCGCGGCGTCACGCAACCAGCAGTAGCGGTAGTCCCAGTTGCGGACGCCGCCCAGCTCCTCGGGGAGGGAGGTGGTCGCCGCGGCCAGGATCGAGCCGGTGATCTCGTGGCAGAGCCCGCGCAGGGTGAGCGCGCTGCGGGCCACCAGGTCGCGGGAGGTGGACGGCAGCCGCAGCGAGGCCACCCAGTCCTTCCACGGCTGCTCGGCCGCGGCCTGCCGATCGTGGATCGGCACCCGGTGGTGCTCCAGGCTGTGCGTGCCGAAGCGCAGCTCCAGCACGACCTGCCCGCCGGCGGCCGACAGGTCGACGGTCGCCTTGGCGGTCTCGTACCCACCGTCGTTGTTGACCTGCCACTCGACCCCGGGGGAGTAGAGGGCGACCGGTTCGTTCGAGCCGAGCACCAGCAGGCCGTCGCCGAGCGGCTGCAACTGCACGGCGACCTGACCGAACTCGGGGCGCGGGGCGAACTCCACCCGGACCCGACCGCTGCCGGTGAGCACCCGGACCAGGGTCGAGTCGCCGGTGACCACCGCCGGGCCGTCCGGCGTCGTCTCGCGGGCCGGCTTGTCCAGCCAGTCGGTGACGGTGAGCCCGGACCACCGGGTCTCGACGGTCATCGTGCCGGAGCGGTAGCGCTGGCCCAGCGGGATGCCCCCGCGCTCCGGGGCGACGCTGAAGTGACCGGCCGGGCTGCCACCGACCAGGTCGGCGAAGATCGCCGCCGAGTCCGGCTTGGGGTGGCAGAGCCAGCTGACCTTCGCCTCCGGCGTGAGCAACGCGACCGTACGACCGTTGGCCAGCATGGAGTGCCGCTCGATCGGCACCGCCCGCTCGCCGAAGAGCCAGTGGCGGCGGGTCTCCAGCAGCAGCCCGAGCGCGCGGGCTGCCTCGATGGGCTCGGCCACCCGGAAGCCGGCCTTGGTCTCGCCGGGGCCGATCTTGATGCCGAGGTCCGGCCCGTGCAGGTTGCCGAAGGCGTTCTCGTCGGTGACGTCGTCGCCGATGAAGAGCACCGCGCTGGCCGAGAGCTGGGTCCGGAGCTGGTCGACGGCGGTGCCCTTGTGGGTGGCCACCACGGACAGCTCGATGACCTCCTTGCCCTGCGTCACCGTGACGCCGTCGAAGGTGGCCGGGCCGTTGCGGACCGCCTCGATGGCTGCGGCGGCGACCTGCGGGTCGACGCCCCGGGTGTGCACCGCGACGCTGGCCGGCTTGCGTTCCAGGCGGATGCCGGGGTGTTCGGCGGCGATCTCCCGCAGCGCGTTGCGCACCTGGGTGCGCACCGCGACCAGCTCGGGGGAGAGGCGCTCGACGAAGCCGATGTCGAACTCGGAGCCGTGACTGCCGACGAGGTGCACCTCGCTGGGCAGCCGGGAGAGCGCGGCCAGGTCCCGCAGGGCCCGGCCGGAGACCACGGCCACGCTCGTCTGCGGCAGCGCGGCGAGCGCGCGGATCGCCGCCACCGATTCGGGCAGCGGTACGGCGGTGCTCGGGTCCTCCACGATCGGCGCGAGTGTGCCGTCGTAGTCGCAGGCGATCAGGAGCTGCGGAACCCGGGCGATCCGGCCGATGGCAGAGCGCAGCTCGGGGTCCAGCACCCCGGTGGCGATCGCCGCTCCGTCGTTGACGGACGTGTTCACGCGGCCTCCGCCTCGGGAACTCCGAGTTCGGAGAGGAAAGACTTGGCCCAGTGCCCCACGTCGTGGGTACGCAGGTGACGTTGCATTGTCCGCATCCGGCGGCGTGCCTCGGTTTTCTCCACGTGCACGGCCCGGAGCAGGGCGTCCTTGACCGCGTCCGGGTCGTGCGGGTTACACAGGAAGGCCTGGCGCAGCTCCGTTGCGGCGCCAGCGAACTCGCTGAGCACGAGCGCACCGCCCTGGTCGGCGCGTGATGCGACGTACTCCTTGGCGACGAGATTCATACCGTCTCGCAGCGGGGTCACCATCATCACGTCCGCAGCAACGTACATCGCGGCCAGTTCACTGCGACTGTACGACTGATGGAGGTAATGCACGGCCGGCACGCCGACTCGGCCGAATTCGCCATTAATGCGACCAACTTCGCGCTCTACCTTGACCCGAAGTGCCTGGTAGTGCTCGACGCGCTCGCGGCTCGGCGTGGCCACCTGCACCATAACGGCGTCCGGAACTGTCAACTTTCCGTCAGCGAGCAACTCGCGGAACGCCTTGAGCCGCAACTCGATGCCCTTGGTGTAATCCAGCCGGTCCACACCCAGGATGATCGTCTTCGGGTCGCCCAGCTCGGCGCGGATCTGCTTGGCCCGCGCCTGGATCGCCGGGTCGGCGGCCATCCGTTCCATCTCCTGGGTGTCGATCGAGATGGGGAAGGCGCCCGCCTTCACCTGTCGCCCGTCGACCTGGATCATCTGCCCCTCGTAGCGCAGGCCGAGGAGGTGCCGGGCCAGCCGTACGAAGTTCTGCGCGGCCAGCCGCTGCTGGAAGCCCACCAGGTCCGCGCCGAGCAGACCGCGCAGGATCTCGGTGCGGAACGGCATCTGCATGAACAGCTCGATCGGCGGGAACGGGATGTGCAGGAAGAACCCGATCCGCAGGTCCGGACGCAGTTCGCGGAGCATCGCGGGGACCAGTTGGAGCTGGTAGTCCTGCACCCAGACCGTCGCGCCCTCGGCCGCCACGTCCGCCGCGGCCTCCGCGAACCGGGCGTTGACCAGCCGGTACGCCTCGCGCCACCGGCGCTTGTAGGCCGGGGTCTCCACCGCGTCGTGGTAGAGCGGCCAGATCGTCGCGTTCGACTGGCCCTCGTAGTAGCGCTCCAACTCCTCGGAGCTGAGGGGGACCGGGTGCAGCCGGATGCCCTCCAGGTCAAACGGCTCGGGGGCGGCGCCGGTGCCGCCGGCCCAGCCGACCCAGGTGCCCTGGTGTTCGGCGAGCACGGGATGCAGCGCGGTGACCAGCCCGCCTGGGCTGCGTCGCCACTGCCGTCCCTCGGGTGTGCTCACCTCGTCGACCGGCAGACGGTTCGCCACAACGACAAAGGAGCTACGGACGGTCACGATCGGCCACCTCCGGGTGCTGACGGGTCCACCGCGATGAGCGTACTGAGCGTAGCTGCGGCGTCTTGTGCCCCGTGCCGGAGTCTCCTACCCGCCTCGGTCTGGCCGAATCCTACAGGTGATCTTGTCGACAGCCGTGGCGGTCAGAGATCGATGATCGGCCATTCCTTGGGCAGTACCTCACCAAGCAGTTCCCGCCGATCCGTCATGATCGGTACGACCGCTCGGGCTGCCGCTTCGATCGCAACCTGGGCGAGATCGATGCTGCCCAGGAGGCGGGACCAGCCGCCCAGGATGGGGCACATGTTGTGATCGACCGGCGCGACAACTACAGCTTCGAGATCGGAGACAATGTCCAGCAACGGCCAGCCGTCGCTGGACACTCGGCGATATGCGGCTGTCAGGCACATGGCCGGAATGATCACGGACTCCCGGCGGTAGGCAACCTTGGCGATCTGGATGCCCACAGCCGGCTCTCCTTCGGAGTAGGCCAGCAATGCGGTGGTGTCGAGTACGAGTCCCGCGTCAGTCACGAACCTGTAGCCGTCCCCGCGACGCCTCGTTCAGCAGCGCGGCGGCCTTGGCGCGCAACTCGGGAGTTATTGCCTGGCGAGCCTGATCCAACTTGCGCCCGGCCTCCTCGAGGCCCTCGTCGGTGATCTTGAAACCGATCTGCTCCAGAATCCGCCGGGTTCGTTCACCGACCATTCGTTGGCGGATGCTCTCCGTCACGAAGGCGGACACGTTGGGCTCGGTGGCCAGCCGTTCTGCGACGTCGTCCGGGATGCTGATGGCGATCTTTTTGGTCACACTCAAGACGGTAGTGAGTTATACCGACTCCGGCAATGCGGCTCGCCGGCGTACTCCTGGGGCGGGGTGATGTGGGCGAAGCGCGCCGTACCTGTCAGGATTGACGATGGCGTGCGCGCGGCCGGCTCCCGGCCGGCGGCGGCGGGTGCAGGTCCCAGCCCGCGCCGCGCCGCCGACTCAGGCGACAGTAAACCGACGGAGGTAGCCCGCACCGTGGCCCAGTACATCTACGTCCTGGAAAAGGCGCGCAAGGCGCACGGCGACAAGGTCGTGCTCGACAACGTGACGCTGAGCTTCCTGCCGGGGGCCAAGATCGGTGTGGTCGGCCCGAACGGCGCCGGTAAGTCCAGCCTCCTCAAGATCATGGCAGGGCTGGACAAGCCGAGCAACGGCGAGGCCCGGCTGATGCCCGGCTACACCGTCGGCATGCTCGCCCAGGAGCCCCCGCTCAACGACGCCAAGACCGTCCTCGGCAACGTCGAGGAGGCGGTCGCCGAGACCAAGGCCAAGCTGGAGCGGTTCAACAAGATCGCCGAGCAGATGGCGACGGACTACTCCGACGAGCTGATGGAGGAGATGGGCAAGCTCCAGGAGGAGTTGGACCACGCCGACGCGTGGGACATCGACTCCAAGCTCGAACTGGCCATGGACGCGCTGCGCTGCCCGCCGCCGGACGCCGACGTGACCCAGCTCTCCGGTGGCGAGCGCCGCCGCGTCGCGCTCTGCAAGCTGCTGCTGGAGGCGCCCGACCTGCTGCTGCTCGACGAGCCCACCAACCACCTGGACGCGGAGAGCGTCTCCTGGCTGGAGCAGCACCTGGCGAAGTACGCGGGCACCGTCATGGCGATCACCCACGACCGGTACTTCCTGGACAAGGTGGCCGGTTGGATCCTGGAGCTGGACCGCGGCCGGGCCATCGGGTACGAGGGCAACTACTCCACCTACCTGGAGAAGAAGGCCGCCCGGCTGGCCGTCGAGGGTCGCCGCGACGCCAAGATGAAGAAGCGCCTCACCGAGGAGCTGGAGTGGGTCCGCTCCAACGCCAAGGCCCGGCAGACCAAGTCCAAGGCCCGGCTGGACCGGTACGACGAGATGGCCAACGAGGCGGAGAAGACCCGCAAGCTGGACTTCGAGGAGATCCAGATCCCGCCGGGCCCGCGCCTGGGCAGCACGGTGATCGAGGCGAACGGCCTCAGCAAGGGCTTCGGCGACCGGCTGCTGATCGACAACCTGTCGTTCTCGCTGCCCCGTAACGGCATCGTCGGCATCATCGGCCCGAACGGCGTCGGCAAGACCACGCTGTTCAAGACCATCGTCGGGCTGGAGGAGCCGACCGGCGGCGAGGTCCGGGTCGGCCCCACCGTCTCGCTGTCGTACGTCGACCAGAACCGGCAGGGCCTCGACGGTGACAAGACCGTCTGGGAGGTCGTCTCCGACGGGCTGGACTACCTGATGGTGGGCAAGGTCGAGATGCCGTCGCGGGCGTACATCGCCGCGTTCGGCTTCAAGGGACCGGACCAGCAGAAGCCGACCAAGGTGCTCTCCGGCGGTGAGCGCAACCGGCTCAACCTGGCGCTGACCCTGAAGATCGGCGGCAACGTCATCCTGCTCGACGAGCCGACCAACGACCTCGACGTGGAGACGCTCTCCAGCCTGGAGAACGCCCTGCTGGAGTTCCCCGGCTGCGCCGTGGTCATCTCCCACGACCGGATGTTCCTGGACCGGGTCTCCACGCACATCCTGGCCTGGGAGGGTGACGACCAGGACCCGGCCAGGTGGTTCTGGTTCGAGGGCAACTTCGAGGCGTACGAGAAGAACAAGATCGACCGCCTCGGCGCGGAGGCCGCCCGGCCGCACCGGGTGACCTACCGCAAGCTGACCCGCGACTGATGTCCGACCGGTTCGTCTACCACTGCACGCTGCGCTGGTCCGACCTGGACGCGTACGGCCACGTCAACAACTCGCGCTTCCTCACGCTCTACGAGGAGGCGCGGGTGGCGTTGATGTTCGCCGGCGGCCGGGCCTGGGGAGTGGGCTCGTTCGCCGACGGCGTGGTGATCCGCCGGCACGAGGTCGACTACCTGCGCCCGGTCGACTACGCGCTGGGTCGGGCCACCGCGGAGGCCGCGCCCACCGTCCGCATCGAGCTGTGGGTGGAGGAGATCAAGGCTTCACGGTTCACCGTCGCGTACGAGCTGTACGACGGCGAGGTGCTGGCCAGCCGTGCCCGCTCGGTGCTGGTGCCGTTCGACCTGACCCGCCAGGTGCCCCGGCGGATCACGCCCGAGGAGCGGGATTTCCTGCTCACGTACGCCCCGCAGGGCGGCGGGGCGTGACGCTGCCCGGCACCGCCGGCCCGGACCGGGTGGCGGCGTCGCCGTCCGGGCACGGCGTGACCGGCGTGGCCGACGCGGGTGCCTTCCTGGCCCGGCTGGTCCGGCTGGACCCGGCGGCGCCGGGGCGGGGGGGGGGGGCCGGGGGGGCCCGCCGGGGGGGCCGGGTGGGCCCGCGGCCCCGGCGGGGGGGGGTGGGGGGGGCGGTCGGCGGGGGGGGCGCCCGCGACGTGACGCGGGG
>NZ_JBEXHY010000048.1:0-42260 GCF_040608295.1 Micromonospora sp. NPDC005197
AAATTTAACAACAATAAACGGCAATCCTCTTTGGTTTTTTTTTTTATTGTTTTTCAGTGGTTTGCTTTTCCTATCTTCGGTGGGTGTTGGGGGGGGGCGGGCGGGGGGGGGGCCCCCGCGCGGGTGGGCCGCCCACCGGCGTTGGGCGAGGGGGTTCAGGCGGCGAGGTTGGGGTGTTCGCGCCGGAAGTGGTTGAGTAGGACGGCGAGGGCTTCGGCGGCGTTGTCGAGGTCTTCGGCGGTCATGGGAATGGTGTCGACGCGTGCGATACGCATCGGAATTGTGGTTTCTCTTTTCTTGGTCGGGATGTGTGTCGCACCGCCGTTATTGGTGGCGGTACCAGGATGCGGTTCGTCAGGATAGCTCCGGACGGCGTTTTCGTCGTCATACGGCGCGGTGGCCACGGTCCTCCGAAAAGCGTGTGAAGCTGCGGGGGTCGGAGTCCTTCGTTCATGCGGTTTCCTTTCCTGCGCGGAATCGCGCGATCGATCCAACTGATGCGGAAGAGCCGACTCGTGGCAGGTCGCCTTACCTCCCGAGGGGCGGGGACGATACCTCGGAGCGCTGTCACCGGGAAGCGATTCGGGCTGTCAGCGACTCACGGATACTCACGGAGGCCGCCGGAGAGCGGCTGACAGTTTCAAAGGCTTGCTGTCACGGCGAGCCCAGAGGTACTGTCCGCCCTCCCTCCCTTGCTGGGAAGGGTGTGCACGCCTACCGCTGCGGGTGCCGTCGGGCCAACGGCTGGACGGCCCTTGTCGCCGCCCGTGTGGGCGCGTGTCCGGTCACCGGGGATGGTTCGGCGCTATGGGTCAGGTGGCCCGGTCGGTGCGGCTGTCGGCGGCGGGAAGGTCGGCCAGGCGCATCGGCGCCCCGTGGTGGCGGTGCAGCCACCACACCGCTTCGGCCGGGTTGATGCCGGTGACCTTGGCGTGCACGGCGGTAGCCACCGGATACATGGCCCCGGCGGCGGTGAGTTCCTGGTGCAGGTGCCGTTCGCGTGCTGGGGAGTGCAGCCAGAACAGCACCGGCCAGATCCGGCCGGTGACGTGCGCGAGGTCCCGGTAGCCGTCGATCTTGTCGACCAGTCGGGACAGCGGCCGTTCGGTGCCGAGGTCGTACTCCAGGAAGAACGGCACCCTGCGGTCGCCGTCGATCCAAATGCCGTGCCCATCCGGCCGTGAACTGGGTGTATAGGCGAGGGCCGAGACGTCGTCGCCGGGTTCGGCGAAGGCACCCGTCTGCTGGCAACGGGCCGCTGGCCACCAGCGCGCCAACTCGCTGCCAGGATGGGTACGGGCGTGTCCGGCCAGGGCGGCGAAGAAGCCGTTGACCCCGAGCAGGTGCGGCAGGTTCGCCCGCCGCGTCAGATGCCACCGCCTGCGCCGGGCTTGATCCCTACGCGGCAGGTCGTCGCCGCGCTGCGCGGCGACGACCTCAACGCCGAGCTGCGCCAGGACGTAGTGGAACGGGTAGGAGCCGCCGTCGGGCTTCTGCGGCCGGAACCGGTCCACCACCCCCAACTTCTTCATGAGGGCACGCAGGCGCTCTTGGGCGTAGTCGATCGACGGGTAGAGGGCTTCGGCGATTTGGAAGGAGGTGAGAACCCCGTGGTCGGCCAGCCAGCCGAGCAGCACGAGGTCGCGATCGGTGAGCTGGGCCTGCACCCGAAGCAGCGGATCAGGCATACGCCACCACCATCCCCAGGGGGAGAGACCCAGTCAGAGGGTCTGTCGCAGCACGACAGACAGTGCTGACAGCCGCCCCGACCTGGGCTGTGAGCCATACCAGAGGGTCCGTTCGGGGGTCCTGCTGAAGCGGGACGCCAAGTAGGAGACCCGGCGGGACCCGCAACGGGAGGTCAAGCCCGCCGCTGTCAACGCAAGATATCGAGGATGCGGTAGGCGTCGATGAGAATCGATGCATGAACAGGGTGTACTCCAAAGTGATGAAGGGATGTTGAGGTCGCGGAAGTGGCGTAATGCCGCTTCGTGCGTCTGAGTCCGCCTGCGTCTACGGGAAGGCGGGTGTCGTTGCTTGCGGATCAGCTCGTGGCCGTCGAAGGTCGAGAGCGTGCAGAAATGGGACCCGCTGAAGGAACACCAATTACTGTTGCTGCGGCGGATCGGTGACGGGGACGACCTCAGTGGCCCCGACGGGGTTGACCAGCGTCTCTCGGCCCGGGCGCTGCAGGCCCGTCGGCTTGTCGACGTCAGCCGTCGAGGCGGTGTGTGGCGGGCTCAGATCACCGAGGCCGGCCGCTTCTACCTCGACAATGGCATCCACCCCGACCACCCGGACCGCCTCTCGGGCAGCAGGACGGCACCCCGCCAGCGCGTTCGGGCTGCCGTTACCGCCACGCAAGGTAAGACAGCCCCAGCGCAGCCGCGAGCCGGCGAGACGACCACGACATCCGGCTCGACGCGTTCCCCAGCCGCCTCGACGGTCGAGCAAGCCAGACAACTCTTGGAACGTCTTCGAGCCGAGGATGGGACCGTGCGAGTCGACAGCCCCGACCCCGGGGAACGCGCCCGGTATCGGCGGGTCATTCATGCCGCCAAGCAGCACGGCCTCGTACCCGCCGGGTTCCACCTCAAGCACACCGGACGCGCCGCCGGAGACCTCATCATCCGCCTGTCCAACGACGACGACCCGGACGAGACGGACTGGAACCGGATCCGACTCAACACCCGCCGCGTCACCACCGACCCTGACCTCGTGTTCGCCGCCCTCGAAAAGAACCCCGCCGGGCTGGAAGTCACGAGAGCATCCGTCCCCCGGGCGCTGGACCTGATCCGCGGCCTCGCCGCCGAAGCCCGACGGCGAGGCCATCGGGTCGGTGTGAATACCAAGACCAAGACCCCGT
Source organism: Micromonospora sp. NPDC005197 (assembly GCF_040608295.1). NCBI lineage: Bacteria > Bacillati > Actinomycetota > Actinomycetes > Micromonosporales > Micromonosporaceae > Micromonospora > Micromonospora sp. NPDC005197. The sequence continues at coordinate 2,867 of NZ_JBEXHY010000048.1, forward strand.
CGGTCTACCTTCAAATCGACAAGACCCGTCGCAAGGTCAGGCTGATCGAGGAGTACGACGACATCCCCCACGTCCCCACCGAGGAGGAGGCCCGACAACTGCGGCGCAATCGGTGGATGGTGCTCCCCAAGACCGACCGGGTCGCCTCCGGCCGGCTGCGGATAGAGATCGCCCGCACCGGCTGGGACGAGAAGGACACCTGGACCGACGACAAGCGCACCCCCTTGGAGAAGCGCCTTCCCCGCATCATCCGGGACGTCGAAGCCGGCATCGCCGCCGATGAGGAAGCGAAACTGGCCGCCCAGCGAGCTCACGACGAACGCGTCGCCGAGATGAAGCGGCAGGAGGCCGAAGAGCGTCGCCGCTGGCAGGCGGCGCTCGCCGACGCCCGCCCTCAGGCCGCCGAACTCCTCCGCAAGAAGGCGTTCCGGCGGGCCTACGACTCCTGGACCTCCGCCAACGAGATCCGCGCCTTCTGCGAAGCTCTCGAGCAAACCGCGCCCGACGAGCCGGCCGAGTCGGAGAACCGCAACCGATGGATTAACTGGGCGAGAGCCGCCGCTGACCGTCTCGACCCCACTCAAGGAGATCGGGCTCTTTCCGGGATCGGCTTCGACATCGAACCCAAGCCCGGCGACCTACGGCCTTTCATCGGCGATTGGAGCCCCACTGAGCCCCGCCGTGAATACCGCTCCGAACGTGACCAGCAGGCCATCGAGAACGCCCGACTCCAAGCCGATATCTGGCATCACGGCATGCGCGGACGAGCCACCTGGTGGCGCAAATAGCCACTACCCGTAACGGCAGGTGGCCCAATACTCACGTGACGTTGTGTTGGGTGGCCATCGGTCGGTCGGAACGTCGTTGATAGCGCAGCCCTGGTGCGCGGTCGAGATCAAGAACGAAGCCGTTCGGCGTCGGCATAACCTCATTCGCCGTCGAAGAGGTGTCGAGTGTGAGCGTGTAGCCGTCCGCGGCGTACGTGGACCCATTGCAGGTGAGATGGTTGAGGGTTCCCCGACGCCACAAGTACAGCGAGCCTGCACTGCGGGTCAGGCGTACGGTGCCGGGAACCTCGTCGCAGACGTACGTGCCGAGCGAGGTGTGTGTTGCCTCGGTGTCGGCGCTGCCCGTGGAGGTGGTGGTCTCGTGCGCAGGAAGGCTTCCCAACGCGCGAGACAGCAGTCCGCCCGGATCAGCGCCAGATTCGTGGGTGGGGTCGGCGAGGGCCGCAGCGAGCACGTAGTCGGCGGCGATTCCGGCGTGGTTTGACAGGCAGATAACGCGGAGCCCTGAGTTGGTGAGATGGACGGCTGCGGAGAACCCCTGTTCGTGGCCGTAGTGGAAAACGGCGGTACGGCCGGGGCGAGGATCGGCGTACAGCCCGGGACCGTATGTGAACGGCGCATGGTCGCTGGGCTGATAGCCGAGGTGCTGGTCGAACGGGAGCGCATCGTCGACCGAGGGGTGCCATTCGTGCCAGAGGTGGGTGAGCCATCTGTCCAGGTCAGCGGCGGTGCACCACAGGGAGCCGGGGCCGGGCAGGGTGACGGGGCGCTGTTGGTGCTGCCATCCGCTGGCGACGGCCTGGTAGCTGGCGGCGGCGCCGGGGATCACCTCGCGTGGATCAGCCTTGAAGCGGGCCGAGGTCATGCCGAGCGGGGTGAAGACGTGCCGGTCCGCGATCTCGTGGAGTCCCGCCCTATACGCGTGCGTGAGGACTTCAGCGAGGAGGAGATAACCGGTGTTGCTGTAGAGGAAGCGGCCCGGCTCGACAGCTCGGTGTCGCTGGCGGTAGGCGAGTTGAAGCAGGTCGGCGTCGGTGTAGTGGTCGAGTTCGCGGAAGCCGGCCAGGGACAGGAGGGATTCGGCGTCCCGGATGCCGCCCTGGTGGTTGATGAGGTCGCCGATGGTGACGTCGGGGATGCGGAAGCGGGGCAGGATGTCGCCGACGGGCCGGTCAAAGGTGAGGAGGCGGTCGCGGGCGGCGCGGATGCACAGGTACGCGGTGATCTGTTTGGCGACGGAGCCGATGTTGAAGGCGGTGTTCTCCCCGATAGGCGCGGCGAGTTCGAGACTGGCCAATCCGGTGTGCGCCTGCGCCGTCGGATGGCCGGCCTGGCCGACGCGCAGGATGACGCCGGGCTCGCCCAGCCGGACCGCGAGGGCGGTCTCGGTAGCGGGAACCGAGGTGTCGGTGGAGTTCACAGACTGAGAGCTTCGCGGTGGACAGAGCGCAGGCGTTCCCGCAAGGTGGGGTCATTGATCAGGGTGAGTGCTCGGTCGTGGTCGGCGGCGGTGGTGGCAAGCAGTCCGCGCTGCTGCTCCAAGTAGGCGGTCAGGAATCGGTACAGGTCGCCGCTGGTTCCGGGCAGGACCCGAGCGGTGTAGATCATGGTGAGAGGAAAGGCGAAGCAGGCGTGCAGGAAGCCGAAGGCGGGCCTGTTCGTCTTCTTCCAGGGGGAGTAGAACCTGACATCGTCGCTGATCTTGCAGGCGGTGGCGCCAAGGGCGTCGTTGAGCCAGTTGTGGCCCGCCTCGTGGATCAGGTCGCGAGTCAGGACGACGGGCTCGTTGACGTGGTCGCAGTAGATGGTGCCGGGCAGCCGGGTGATGGTCCAGCTGTCGAGGGTGTCGCCGAGCTGCTTGTGGCGCAGCAGGCAGACGACGACTGCGTGGCCGGCGAGAAGGTCAGCGAAACCGTTCTTCGCGCCGGTGGCGTACGCGGTGGCGGCCAGGTCCCGCAGGCCCGGCGGGGCAGCGGTGGTGTCCGGGCCCAGTACGTAGTAAGGGGTCTCGGAGATCTCCGAGCGGGGCAGGCTGTCAAGTTCGGGGGCGAGGACGATGCGCGGACCGACGGCGGTGGGGGTCGATAGCGCTGAGGCGTTCGCGTCCGGGTGGGCGCCATACCAGTTGAAGGTGGCGGTCTCGCGGGAGCGGGCGGCGGCCTCGGCGCCTTCGAGGACGTGGTGGGCCAGGCAGTAGTCGAAGGCGTCCGACCCCGAAAAGTCGGGGATGTTGGCGGTCGGCTGGACGGCGGGCTTGAGGACGGCGCGTATCCGGCGAGTGCGGTCGCGGTGGTGGGCCTGGATGGGGGCGAACGAGAAGGAGATGGTGGGCGCGTCCACGGGAGCGGGTCCTTCCGACGGGCTGGGCCTGGGGCCGGCCCCGTGAGGGTCCGGCCCCAGGAGGTACTTACCGACGGCGTGCCGCCGGTGAGGTGCGGGGCGTTCAGGCGTCGGTGCCGTCGGTTGCCGCGGTGCTCGCCGGGGCCTCAGCGGTCGGCCAGCCCTCGGCCGAGACGCTGGAGGTGTGACGGGTGCTGCGGACGGTCTCGTCGTCGCCGCGAAGGTCGTCCACTGCGGCGAGGAAGTCGCTGATCCGGTCGTTGTCCATGAGTGCGCTCGTCCTTTCCGAAAAGGGGTCTAGGTCGTGCACCTTTTGGAGCCGATTCCTGCGGCGGCGAGCGGGCGGTGGGCACCCCGTCTCCTTCCGGTTGATGGTGGGTCAGCTGCTGCGCTGGGCCGGCGTGGCGGCGGTGGTGGCCGCTTGGCGCAGGGCATCGCGCAGCTCTCTCATGGCGGGCCGGTCCTCGGGTGCCGGGGCGAGCGCCGCAGTGATGATCGGGCGGAGTCCGGCGGGCGCGGTGTGCAGCCGGGAGGGGCCGTGGCGGGGGATGTCGGCGCACAGGTAGCGGTAGGTCAGGACTCCGAGGCTGAAGGCATCAGCGGCTGGGGTGGCGCGGTCGTAGGAGGTGGCGTACTCCGGGGGCCAGTGCACCTCCGGGCCCCGAGCGGTGGGGCCGCGCGGGGTTTCGGTGCGACGCGCGGCGCCAAGGTCGGTGATCAGTCCGTTGCCGTCGTGGATAAGGATGTTCTCCTGGTAGACGTCGCGGTGCACGATCCCGCGTTCGTGCAGGGTGCGCAGACCCTCGGCGACGTCGGCCAAGATGCTTAGCCCGGCCGTCGTGTCGTCTCGGCTGAGGTTGGCGGCGAGGTGGGGCCGGAAGTTGCCGCCGACGCAGTGGGGCATCGTGTACCAGTCGAACCGGTCGGTGCTGCCCTGCTCCAGCAGCGGCACGACGTGCTCGGCGCTCTGGGCGACGCGGGTTACGGCGATCTCGTGGCGGAAGTCCTCACGGGTCAAGGCCCTTTCGGCCTCGGTCATCTCCGCGTACCAGTAGAAGCCGTAGGCGGCCTTGCGGGTGGCCTCGTCGAGCTCGGCCAGGACGTGGTTGCTGCCGAAGCCGGCCTTGAGAACCACCGGAGGCGTCCCGTTGCGGCTGGCGAGCACCAGGGTGCTGGCGCGGGTGAAGCAGAGGAGGTCGTGGACGTGCCAGCCGGCGTAGCGAAGCTGGTCAACGACCCAGGCGGCGGGGTGCATCGGGTGCAGGTGCATGGGCTGCCTCCTCATGATCGCGCCGCAGCCGGTGCGGAGTGGCGCAGCCGGTCCAGGCAGGTGGCGGCCAGCCGGTCGAGGTCGGTTTTGGTGGCGCACGGGTGGCGCAGCACGGGCAGGCCGGTTGCCTCGGTCCATGCGTTGACCGCCTGCTCGTACAGGTCGGCATACCGAGCGGCGGTCTGGCGGTCCTCCCCGAAGCGACGCGTTGTAGGCCGCCTGGACAGCCGGGCATGGCACAGCGCGGGCTCGGTGGTGAGCAGGACGATCAGGTCCGCCCGTGCGGCCGTGACCTCGGCGAGCTGCTGAACGTAGTGGGCGACAGGACGGTCGTGAAGCAGGGCGATCAGGCAGGCGGTCGACAAGGTGAGCCGGTCAGCGATGACCGGTCCGAGGGACAGGGCGGGGACGAGGTTATGGCGGGCATGGAGTTCCAGGTCGTGGCGGACCGCGGCCAAGATCCGCACGCCGTTTGCTGCCGGACGGCCAGCCCGCAGGCTGATGATGGAGCGGGTAGCTTCCAGCGACAGCCAGGAGAACTGGCCGATATGCCCGAGGTGAACGTCCTCGCAAGCGGCGTTGGCCAGGATCCGGTCGCGTAGCGTGCTCTTCCCGGCTCCAGCGATTCCCTCCAAGGCCAGCAGCATGCCTCGCTCCTAATTCTTTTCGGCGATCAGCCAGCTGATGAACTTCGCGACGCGGCCGGCGGTGACAGGTTCGGTGCCGTGGGTGAGCTGGGAGCCGTAGAGCAGGGCGGTGCCAGGGGCGGGGCTCACGCTCCATCGGGTTCGGGGCATGGCCGCATACCAGTCGGCGGAGTGGTCGGCGCCGTCGTGGGCCAGCCACATACCGCCCGCGTAGCCCTGTTCCTGGGCGTCGTGGTCTAGGCGGGTGTTCCACAGGCGGTCGCTAGACGTGCTTTCGACGTAGAACGCGCCGCCGACCTCGGCCTCACGGATCACGACGCTGATGCCGGCGATTTGTCGCGGCCAAGCCCGCGGGTCGGGGGCGATGCCGTCGAGGTGGCCGGTGATGTGCTGGCCGGGGCCGTACTCGACGTAGGTCCACGGCCGACAAGTCGTGATCGACGGCATGACGCGGGACAGAGCGGGGCGGGCGCGGTCGAAGGCCTGCTGAAGCATGGCCTCGGCTCTGTCCGGGATCTGTGGGACCTCGATCCGTCCGGCCGGCTCGTAGACGGCCATGGCCTGCTCGTTGGAGCGACCGGGGATCTCATGGATCGAGGTGGCCCGCCTCGCGCCGAAGCGGAGCCGGGCCTCGTCGCTGAGGAAGTCGTTCATCGTGGCGGCGAGTTGGTCTCGCTCCTCGGTGTCGACGAATCCCTCGACGCTGCCGACCGCGACGGTCTCGGCGATGTGGATCACGAGTCGGTCCTCCTCGTTTCGAGCACCCGGCGGACGTCGTCCAGGCCAGTGCAGTGATTGAGCCAATTGGCCACAGGGTGGTGGACGTCAGTGATCGGGCTGGCCCATAGGGCCAGCAGTTCTCCCGTCAGCGGCAGTTCCTCCGCGCCGGGCAGCGCCTCTGACTCGGTCAGCCGGTCCAGTGCCGGGCATCGGGCCGCGTGCTGTGTGGCGAAGGCCCGCCCCAGCCGTGCTGCCGTTGCCAGTTCGCAGGACCGCAGGAGCGTTTCGGCAGGCTCAGCCCGCTGGTAGCTGCGGTGCTCGGTAAGTGCCCATCCAGCCCCGACCGCTGCGGCGGCGGCCACAACGCGGCAGGTGGCACAGCACGCGTCTTTGGCCTTCGGGCACTGGTGATCGTGGGCGGGGAGGGTTGTGGCGACCTCGACGAGAGCCGCCCAGGCGGAGTCCGTCAACAACTCGCCGATGGTGCCGCGGTCCGGTTCCGGGCCATGGTTGCAGCACACCGGACCAGGCCGGCGCGGGGCGCTGGGAAGGAGCGAGGGCTCGATGAACAGGGCGTGGAAGTACACGATCCGCCCCAGCAACTGATGGATCGTCAGCGAGGCTGCGACGCTACCCATGCCGCCTCCTCATCGATCGGAGCGCTCTGAGGCGCTGGGCAGCGGCAGCCGTCCTCGGTTGGTCGCTCGCCGCGCAGCACGTCGGCGACGGCACGGGTGGCGACGTCAACGGCGTCGAAGTACGCCGGCCAGCCGTGCCCGGGACGCGGGCGCAGAGCCAAGTCGAGTACGGGGCTCGTCCGTCCGGTGGTCTCGCACGTCAGCTCCGCCCGTCCGATGGCCACCAGCACCGTGGCGGGCAGGTCGGTAGTCACAGCGGTGACGGCGCGGCATAGGGCAGCAGCGGTTCGCGCGTACTCGGTTCGGTTGCGTGGAAGGATGCCGACCCGGCGCTCGGCGGGCGGCAGGTCAAGCCCCGGATAGGGATGTCCCTGGCAGCTGTCGTATGTGATCATGCGCCAGTCCTGGGTGACAGCGTCAACCAGAGGGCGAACGCCGGGCTCGATCGCTTCTCGCCACTGCGGGTGGGCCGGATCGAGGTCGTCGGCCTCGTGCACGCCGGGCAGGCCGACGGTGTTTATGTTGCCGTGCGAGCTGGTGCGCAGCCGCATACGCGGACGGTTCGCGTCGGCGTGGTCCCAGCGGGCGAGGAAGGAGGCGACGTCACGCATGCTGTTCGGAGTACGGGGGCGCGGGCGCACCCTGCGGCACCAGGCGCCTGCCGGGTCGGCGGGCTGGGCGAGGAGTGCAGCGATGCCGTCGATCATCCGCATCCGGTAGTCGCAGTAGGCGTCCTGGTCGCCGTCCTGGTCCTGACGCCAGCGGGTGGCCACGCAGCCGCCGCCGCACGTTGACCGGTACTCGCAGGTGGTGCACCGCTCCATCAGGGCCTTGCCCTGGTTCAGCAGCGGCAGCCGCCGCTGAGCCGCGACGACCGCCTTCTGCTCGAAAGGCTGGTCCAAGAGGGTGAGCTGGGCCTGCGGCCATGGCAGTTCGTCGCAACTGCCGAGTCGTCCGTCCGGATAGAGCGTGAAGACGTGGTCGCACTTCAGGTTGGAGAAGTGGCAGAAGCCGGTGTCCAGCCCGCGCAGCCGGCGGATGGTGGATACGGACGGTTCCAGTTTCAGCCGGGCGAAGTGGCCAGCGCCGATCCAGCGAACGGTGGCGGTGAGTACGAACTCGGCGTACTGGTCCGGGGTGGTCGCCCACCCGGGCCCTTGCGGGCCGCGCAGAGCCGCGCGTTGAAGGAGCCGGCTCGCGGTAAGGCGCTGCCCTTGGGCAGCGGTAGGGCCTTGAACGGAGGCATCAAAGCAGGGCACGAAGCTGACGGCGTTGACCGCCTCGAAGCCGGCGAGGTGGTCCAGGACGGCCTCGGCACGGCCGAGCACGGTCGGAGTGACCGCGGCGATCACGCCCACCTTTCGCCCGCGCTCAGCCAGCAGCCGCAGGGCGGTGGCCACGCGGGGGTAGACAGGCCGGCCGTCGTATCCAACCCGCCAGGCGTTGCCCGCCTCGTCTCCGTCGAGGGAGATGCCGATCTGAAGGCGCGGGTACAGGGCATCGATCAAATCCAGCCACTGCTCATTGAGCAACACGCCGTTGGTTTGCATCGACACCCGCACCACGCTGGGCTGGGACGCGAGTTCACGCAGTACCTCGGCGACGTGGTCGCGTCCGGCCGTCAGCGGCTCGCCGCCATGCAGTTCCACGGCGAGCGGACGCCCCGAGAAGAGCTCGGTGAGTCGACGCACTTGACTCGCGTCGATCCGGGCTCCCCCCGGGACCTCCTTGCGTTTCTCGTAGCAGTACAGGCAGTCGATGTCGCAGGTCTCACCCCGTAGCTTGAGGATCACCGAAACGGCACTGTCGGCGTCTTCGACGTCGAGGCCGCGGTACAGGTGGGCCATCGGGTCGTGCTGATCGGTGGTGGCGTGCATCGGCTGCCTCCCAGGCGTGGGCCGAACCGGGCGGGGATCAGTCGTAGAGGCGTCCCAGCAGGGCGCCCTGGCCGGACTGGAGGATGTGGGCGGCCTCCAGCGGAATCCAGAAGCATTCGAAGTGCGTCGGCTCCTGCTCCCCGTCGTGGTCCTCCTGGCTCATCCACCGCTCCGACGTCGGCTCGGTCAGTTCCAGGTGGAATACGTGGCGGCGCTGGAGCTCGAACCGGTATGGGCTGATGTCGTACTCGGCCTCGCCGAGCTTCCGCACGACTTTGAAGTCCTTCAGGCCGGTCTCCTCGCGGGCCTCGCGTAGCGCCGCCGCCTCCGGCGTCTCGCCGGCGCGGACGCTGCCGGCCGGAACCTGGATGCCGACTTCCTCGTAGCTGTAATCGGTGTGCCGGAAGACCAGCAGTTTGCCGTCACGTACGACGTAGCAGAGAACCTTTTCCTTGGTGATCCGCTCCGGCATGGGAGAACCCCTTTTCATTCGTTGACTTCAGAAGCTCGCAGGCCCACGGGTATCAACGGAACCGCATGCGGTATTGAGCGGCGCCCGCCGACCGCTGGGCAAACGACCTTGAGTCTAGGTCCGGTGACCGAACGTCACGAGGAGCCAAGTGGTGCATCAGCAGGGGCGTTGCACTGGGCTCATCGCCTGATGCCCGAGCTGCGGGCTCTATCCCAATCCCAGCACCCGTCACGACCACGGAGGATGGCCTCGTTTCGTGCTTCATCACCACCTCCGTGGTTTTCTCAAGATCCGGAGCGGATTGACGAGAGGTCGGTATCTCGTCCTCCACACCCTCGCCCTTCGGGCCGCGGTCGTGACCACCGAGCATGCGGACGGAGTGGTTGTCCGCATGGCGCTCGCCCGGTGAGCCGGTTCGGATTGACACCCTTTCGTCGTTCCTGGTTGCGCCGCGCTGAACGGTGAGTGACCCTATGTGCGCGATGTCCACGCTGCTCAATGCCATCTCGAAGTGGGCAGTCTGAAAGGCGGTGTCATGGGCCAGACCCCGCGGGCGCTTCAACCGTCCATGTCTGAGCGCCACTTCTTCGGTGCTGAGTTGCGTCGGCTGCGGGAGCACGCCGGCTTTTCGCAGGCGCGGCTGGGTACCATGATCCGATTCAGTGCCGACCTTGTGCGTCGAGTCGAGACGGCGGACCGGTTCCCCTCGCGGGACTTCGTCGAGGCATGCGACAAGGCGCTGACGACCGGTGGCGCCTTGATGCGCCTGCTACCGCTGCTCGAGAAGAATCGGGTCAACGCGGGCAAGCTAGCGACGGCGCCGACGGGCGTCATCACCCTGCTCTCCAGTCAGTCGGCTGAGACCTCGGGATTGGCCGACATGGTTGTTCGGGTTCCGTTCCAGCCAGGTGTCCTCGATCGCGCCGCTCTGGACTGGCTGAACGCTGCTGCGGGACCCCGACTGTCTGCGGCCGGCCGGCCCGGTTCACCTGATCAGGTTCGCGAGGAGGACCTCAGCTCCGCTGAGACCGCTCTGGCGATGTTCCGTCAGCTGGACCACACCCACGGTGCCGGACGTGTCCATGCCCAGGTGCAGCGGTACGTCGAAGGCGAGCTAAACCGATTGCTGGCAAACACCCCCGTCTCGGAAGCGATCGGTCGGCGCCTGTACAGGCTGGCGGCGGGCTTCTTCGAACTGTGTGGGTATCAGGCAGTCGACACCGGTGCCCACGGTCTTGCGCAGCGCCGCTATTTGCGCGCTCTGCGGCTGACGCAGGCCGCCGACGACCGCCTCTACGGCAGCTACCTGCTCGCCGTGAACATCGGCCACCTGGCGCTGCACTGCGGCCATCCCGAGCCGGCGCTGCGGATGGCGCTCACGGCGGTGAGGGGTAGTGAGACTCAGGTGACGCCCGCCGTGGAAGCCGCCCTACACGCCGTGGTGGCGCGGACGTACGCCCGCCTCGGACGGGAAAGCGACTGCTTGGTCCACCTCGACATCGCAGAGCGGCAACTGACTCGCAGCAGGGCCGAGGACGAGCCGCTGTGGATCCAGTACTTCGATCCGGCCTATCTCGCCGACGAGCTTGCCCACTGTTTCCATGATCTGGGCCGGCCGCAGCAGACCCAACGGCACCTGGGCGATGCCCTTGCCGCGCTGAGTCCCACACATGTCCGCCGACTGGCCATCGACACCGCGCTCCTGGCCTCGTCGTTGGCTGCCGCTGGCCGCATCGACGAAGCCTGCGCCGCCGCCCGAGTGGCGGTGGATCACGCCGCGCGGACCACTTCGCACCGCTGCTTGGAGCGCATCGTTGAGGTGCAAGCCGACCTTGAGCCCTACCGGTACGAGTCGGAGGTCCGTGAGTTCGGCGAGTATGTGCGTTCTCAGCTACCGCTGGCCGCCGTGTAGTCCCCGCACTCGGCAGCCGCAGCCGTCATCACGAGACGGTAGTGCGCGAGTTCCGCTTCCAGCGCCGTGCCGGCCCGGGCGGAGGTCGCCACGTAGTGGCCGACGTCGGGAAGGAGCAGCATGTCGTGGGGCACGCCGTGAGCTGTCAGTTGTTCTGCGAGCTCTCGCACATCCTCGACCACCGCCACGTCATCGGCGGTGCCGTGAACGAGCAGCACCGGCCGCTGAACGGTTGCGGCATCGACCCGCCCGGCACCGCCTCGCAGCCGTCTGGCGTGCGCGCGCTGAAACCGAGGCACGGATTCCACCCAACGGTCGGGATCCACGATCGCTGATACGGCGGTGGCGGCGGCGAATGGACCGTTCTGCGCCACCGCGTGCAAGGCTGTGTATCCGCCGGCGCTGGCTCCGCGGATGAAGACTTGGCCCGGCACGGCTCGTCCTGTTGCGAGCAGATGGTCCGCCACCGCCGCGCAGTCATCAACGTCGTCGAGGCCCCACCGGCCGTACAGCGCTTCCCGGAAGACCCGGCCGTACCCGGTGCTGCCGAGATAGTCGACGTCCACGACGGCGAACCCCCGACTGGTGAAGAACTGCGCCTGCCAGTCCAGACGCAGAAGGCACGAGGCGGTTGGCCCCGGGTGTGCCCTCACGATCACCGGTGCCCGCCAGTCTGCTGCAGAGGCCGTCGGCGGATACACCAGGGCAACTACCTCTCGATCACCCGCGACATTAACCCGCAGTTCCGTCGGCTTCGACACTTGCGCCCCGTCGAGTTTGGCGTGCTCCGAGCGGGCAAGCACCTCCACCTGAGGATCGGCGGCCGTGAGATGCACGAGCGCGACCTGTGGGGCGGCGGTCGGCGACGCCCCGATCAACGCCACCGTCGTTCCTTGAACGGCCAGATAGGGCTTGATGGACGTATAGGGAAGGTCGACCGGAAGAACAGTGCCGTCAGGGTCGATGACGACGAGGCGGTGCCGCGCGGCCCGTCCTGCACCGCCACGACGATCCGGCCGTCGTCAAGGAAGTCGTACGACGCGTAGCCCAGCTCCCACGGCTCTGCGGCGCACTCACCTGCGATCGGTGCCACCGGCTTCACCTGGTGGCCGTCCCACCGGTAAAGGTTCCACCAGCCGCTGCGGTCTGTCACGAAGTACAACGCCCCGTCGGGTCCCCACCTCGGCTCCACCGCCGACTCTTCCGAACCGCCAGCGAGCTTTACCGGGTTCCCGACCTGGCCACGCGGCGAGTAGGAGGCGACCCATATCTCACACCCATCCCAGGGCATGTCGCGCTCGCTCCAAGTGGTCCAGGCCAACATGCCTGGACCCGGCCGAGGTGCGCCGAAAAATCCCCGGGATGATGCGAGAGCCCGTATGTCCGGGACGCCGGTGAGCGGCACCGCGATGAGGTCGTCACCATGCTCTGACTCCCGCACAGCCAGTAACTCGCCGTCGCCGATCGTCAGGTCGCCGAAGGATCCCAGGCTGACCAACTCGAGTTCATCGTCGTGAAGACGGCTCCGGTAAAGGCCGTCTCCGCCGACGCACCACAGCGTCCCGTCAGTGACAGCGAACGCCCCGCCTCCGTACGCGTGAACGCCGCTGGTGACGTCGAAGCCCTTCGGACTGACGTCTCGCGCACCCTCGCCGGGTCGCCAACACGTCACCGTCGCGACCCCGCCGGCTTCGGGTCGAGTCTCCAACCAGTACAGCGCGCCATCCCCGGCGCGCAGCTGGTCGTAGCTCACTGAGGCGCGAACCGCGTCCTCCGTCGAGATCGCAGCGATCCTGTCCGCCAGCCTCACAGGTCCTCCTCGAACAACTTCCTTGCGCGACTGGGCGCCAGCGAGCCTTCGTCGACGGGCCTCCGGGCGCTGGCGACGGCGCGGCAGAAGTGGTCGTGCCGCCGCCGGCGCGAGTGCTCCTCAAACAAGGCCGACTCTACGCGCAAGCCTTTGTCCCTGTTGCTGGACGGCACGGTTCGAACTGCCGCCAGCCACTCGCGTTCGGGAGCGACAAATTCGATGCGGACAACATCCTTTGTCCGCATTTCCGGTATCGACCACGCCATTCGAATCGAGCGACCATTCGGAGCGTGAAGCAATTCACGCGCGGCCCCAACATTGGGACGTTTCGCCGCCGCCGACACGAGCCTTTCGGAAGGGTGCGATGCAGCTACAAGATGAATTGACGCGCTACGGCTACCGCCAGGAGTTGGCCCGGAGGCTTCGGTTTCGGGACCTGGTCGCGTACGGGTTGGTGTACATGGTGCCGATCGCGCCGATGGCGATCTTCGGCAGCGTCTATGCCGGCTCCGGTGGGATGGTGGCTCTCGCGTACGCCATCGGCGTGGTGGCGTTGGTGTTCACCGCGTTCTCATATGCGCAGATGGTCAAGGCGTTTCCGATGTCGGGCAGCGTCTACAACTACGCGGGCCGGGGTATCAGTGCGCCGGTCGGGTTCCTGGCCGGCTGGGTGATCCTGCTCGACTACGTGCTGGTGCCGGGGCTGTTGTATCTGGTGGCGTCGGTGGCGATGCACTCCACCGTGCCTGCGGTGCCGGTCTGGTTGTGGTTGCTCGGCTTCGTCGCGGTCAACACGGTCGTCAACTCGGTCGGGATCCGGATGACCGCGATGGTGACCCGGGTGATGCTCGTCGGTGAGCTGATCGTCCTGGCAGTCTTCCTCGCTGTCGCCGGTTGGGCTCTTGCCTCTGGCAAGGGCCGGTTCAGCTGGGACGCCTTCTACAACTCCGACACGTTCACCTGGTCCCTCGTGGCCGGAGCGGTGTCGATCGCGGTGCTGTCCTTCCTCGGCTTCGACGGCATCTCGATGCTGGCCGAGGAGACCAAGGGCGGTTCCCGGCAGATCGGCCGAGCCATGGCTGCCGTGCTCATCCTGGCCGGCGTGCTGTTCATCGCGCAGACCTGGCTGGCCGCGATGCTCGTCCCGGACCCCGCCGGTCTTCTCGCGGAGGGCGACCCGAACGGGACCGCCTTCTACGACGCCGCAGCCGCAGCCGGCGGCGGCTGGCTGGCCACCCTGTGCGCGGTGGCGACGGCGATCGCGTGGGGCCTTCCGAACTCGATGGTCGCGCAGGTCGCCACCTCACGCCTGCTGTATGCGATGGCCCGGGACCGGCAGTTGCCCGCCTTCTTGGCGAAGGTGTCGATCCGTCGGAACGTGCCGATCAACGCGACTCTGCTCACCGGCGGCGTGTCCCTGGTGCTCGGCCTGTACATGGCGACGCGGGCGGACGGGATCACGGTGCTGTCGTCGCTGATCAACTTTGGGGCGATGGTCGCGTTCCTGGTCCTGCACGTCTCCGTGGTCGTGCACCACCTCATCCGCCGGCGCAGTAGCAACTGGTGGGCGCACCTGGTCATGCCTGGCGTCGGGTTCGCGATCCTCGCCTATGTCGTGGTCAATGCGAACATCGCCGCGCAGCGCCTCGGCCTGGCGTGGCTCGCCCTCGGGGTGGTCGTGCTCGCCGGCCTGTACCTGTCCGGCCGCCGTCCCGCGCTGTCGGGTCTGGCACCCGCGCAGCCGCAGGCCCGTGACGTGGAGAGGGTGTGACTGGCATGGACACGATTACTTACCGTCCGGCTCGCGATGAGTTGGCCTACACCTTTGGCGGCCGGATGCCGGTGGCCCATATCCGCTCCGGCGACGTGCTGCGGGTGTTCACTGAGGACTGCTTCGGCGGTCTCGTGCGCGGACCGGCGGACTTGCCGTCGCGGGTGTGCCGGATGCCGTACCTGAACCCCGTGTCGGGGCCGTTCTTCGTCGAGGACGCCGAGCCAGGCGACACCCTCGCGATCCACCTCGCCACCATCGAACCCGCCCGGGACTGGGGCGTCTCGTCGACGTTCCCGCACTTCGGGGCGCTCACCTCGACCTCGCACACCGCCACCCTGCAGCCGCCACTCGAAGAGCGCGTGTGGGTTTACGACATCGACCGGCAGGCCGGGACGGTCCGCTTCCACGCGACAGGCAGTGACCACAGCGTCGACCTGCCCCTGGACCCGATGATCGGCACGATCGGCGTCGCCCCGGGCGGGTTCGAGGCCCGCTCCACGATCGTCCCCGACGCCCATGGTGGCAACCTTGACACCCCCGAGCTGCGCGCCGGGAGCACCCTCTACCTGGGGGTGAACGTGCATGGGGCGATGCTCGCCCTCGGCGACGGGCACGCCCGCCAGGGCGAGGGCGAAGCCTGCGGGGTCGGGGTGGAGATCGCCACGACCACCACAATGATCATCGAGATCATCAAAGGGACCAGCACCGTGTGGCCCCGGCTGGAGACCGACCGGGAGATCATGTCGGTCGGCTGCGCCCGCCCCCTGGAGGACGCCTACCGGATCGCCCAGCGCGATCTGGTCGGTTGGACGAGCACGCTGACCGGCCTGGATGAACTCGACGCCTACCAGCTGATGTCGCAGGCGGGACGGGCGCCGATCGGGAATGTGTGCGACCCGAATTACACGGTCCTCGCCGCCGTCGACAAGACGCTGCTCCCGGCCCCAACCGCCGCCTACGGCAGGGTCCATGCCCGGTTGCGGCAGCGCGCCGCCGGGCTGCGATAGGGAGCCGGCGATGACCGCGTCGACTCCTCAACTGCCGCTGCGCGACGAGCTGTTCCTGCTCGGCCATAACGATGACACCGGCCAACCTCACGTCCACCGCCAGGCCCTCGCCCTCGGCATGGCCGGCGCGGTCCTGATCGACCTGTTCCTCGCCGGACGGATCGCCCTCGACGACGCCCGCCCGGGCGGGCACCAGCGGCTGTGGTTGCACCTGGACCGACCCGTCGGCGACTTGATCGCCGACACCGCCATCGCCTCCGTCCGCTACGCCAACCCCGCCCCACCCCTGCGGGGATGGCTGACCTGGTTCGCCGACGACCTGTACGAACGCACCCGCGCCGGCCTACACGCCGGCGGCATCCTGCGCCACACCACGCATCGCCGCCTTGGCGGCCTGGCCCGCGGCGACCGCTACCTCGCCACCGACACCAAATGGGCGGTCGTCGCCCGGGCTCGGCTGCGTTACCTCGCCGTCGGTCGGGACCAACCCGACAACCACACCGCCGCCCTCGCCGGGCTCGTCGCCGTCCTGGGCCTGACCGAACACCTCTACCTCGACGAGGACACCGCCGCCCTCACCGCTCAACTGCGGGCCATCGCCGAACAGCACCACCGGCAGGTACGAGACATAACCACGGCCGTCGACGCCGCAGTCGGTGACCTCGCCACCGCCGCCTACCGCTAGCCACCCGAGGGACAAGGAGACCGAATCGATGGACACCGACATGCGCATCCGCGCCGCCCGCTGGGCAGACAAAGATCCCGTCGCCGCGCTGATCGCCACTGCCCTGCATCCGACCCCGCTCGCCGCGTGGCTCGTACCCGACCCGGCCGGGCGGCGCCGGGTACTGACCGATGTCCTCGCGATCTGGGTGGAACACGCCATGTTCTACGGCGACAGCCACGTCACCGACGACCTGACCGCCGCCACCGTCGGCTTTCACCGCTACCGGCCCATCCCACCACCGGCCAACTACCGCAGCAGGCTGCTCGACGCTGCCGGTCCGCACGCCGACCGTTTCGACCAGCTCGACACCCTGCTGGCCGAGCCTCGGCCCACCGAGCCGCATTACCACCTGGCGTTCCTCGCCGTACACCCCGACGCCCGAGGCGCGGGGCGGGCCACGGCGATACTCACCCACCACCGCAGCCGACTCGACCGCATCGACCTGCCCTCCTGGACCGACACCACCACCGACGCCCACACCCTGTACACCCGCCACGGCTACACCCCACGACCACCGATCAGGCTGCCCGACGGGCCGACGCTGTGCCCGATGCGCCGCGATCCCGACCGCAATTCCGACACCTCGCCCACCAACCGGGCCCGCCCCGCCGCAGCCGATCAGACAAGCGCCGCCCCCTCAGCGGCACGACGTTGAGGTTTCAGCGGCAGGAGATGCCGCGGCGCATGACGCCCGCATTTCGCCCGAGCTGACCGCGGCTGTCGACGCCTGTCGCCGTGGCCGGGCCTTCCCGCCACGCCGGCCAAGCGGTCAACGCCACCCACGTCCGAGCATCAACGAGCTGTCCGAGGAACGTCGAGCCGATGGCCCACCCCCGCAAGTACTCTCACGGCTTCATCGACGCCACGGTCCAACGGGTGGCCGCCGCACGGGACAACGGGCACCGTGGTCCGATCTCCGCGGTCGCCCGCGAGCTGAACCTCGACCGGCGTCTCGTGCAGGAGTGGGTCAGCAGGACCCGAACCACCAGCGCCGCCCCACCCGCCCCGCTGCCCGAGGCCCAGCCGGTCGAAGACCCGTCACGGGTTGTTCTGCCAGCCGAACTTCTGCTCTGCCGCACCTGCGAACAACCCATGACGAGCACTCCTGACGGCGACCGGCTCGTCTACCAATGCCCGGGAAACTGCCGGCCGCGCGGACTCGACGCCGCCGCTGTCGCTGACACCGTCGGTCGTGCGATCCTGCGCCACACACCCGCCATCATCACCGCCACCGGCCACCCCAAGAGCGCCAACCTCGCCGCCGCGCACGCCAGCCGGGTCCTCGCCCGCATCACCGCCGGGCACACCGCCGCCGACCTGCGCTTCACCTGGCGCGTCGCCTTCGCCCCGGCAGAAACACGCCACGCCTGCCCTCGCCGATCGGCTGCGCTCAGCCCGAACTCTCGCCCGCCACCGACCCCGTGCGCGCCCGCGAGGTCCTGCGTGACGCCCTCGCCGGCGTCGACCCAGCCACCGCCGAGGCGAACCCCGCCCTCGCCGACGCCGCGCACCTGCAAGCCGAGTTACTCATCCGCCTCGGCAACTCCGCCGCCGCGATCCGTTGGGCCAGCTACGCCCACCACAGTCACGCGCACCTGCACGGACCCTCCGCCCGGCCCGTCCTCGCCGCTCTGCACACCCTCGCCACCGCCCAACGGCAGGCGGGGCATCACCAACGCGCGTACTACGCCTACCGGCACCTCGCCGACCAACTCACCGTCACCGCCGGGCCGGGTGCCCACCCCACCCTCGCCACGCAGGCCACCCTCGCTCTGTCCTGCGCGACCTCGGCCACTGCGGCGCCGCCCGACACCTCCTCGCCGACACGATCACCACGCACCGCCGTGCCCACCCCCACCACCCCGCCACCGCCCGCATGCTTCAACACCTGAACGAGCTGCGGCGGCACTGCGCAGACCGCGGACACAACCACCCCGACATCGAGTTCGATGCCGCGGAAAACCAGCGGCAGCACAGCCAGGCGGGGAACTGAGACCTTTCGGCACCGCCGACGGTCACGTGTCCATCCGTCGAGCAGTTGGTGCGCGTGCGACCGGACCGACAGGCCGACGGGATCTGTACCGTTGCGTCAATGAGCACCGAGTCCTCACAAGCGGATTCGAGGGCGGTCACTGGCGCCCCGCCATGAACGACTCACAACCGGGGAACCCTTCCGCTATCACTTCCGAGGGCGGTCACAGCGCCGAACCGCCGAGCCTTCACGTCCCCGCCCACCCCGTGGGCCGGCAGACCGGTGTCGGAGCGAACCCGATCCGGGTCCAGGTACTCGGCACACCGACAATCCTCGGCGTCCCCGACGGTCAGCACGTCCGCCCACAGGCGATGGAGTTCCTCGTCTACCTGATCGTGCGCGGAGGATCGGCCTACCAGCACGACATCCTCGGCGACCTCATCCCCGAGCCACCCCACCGCCTGGCCACGCAGCGGCTGCACACCTACACCTACAACCTGCGCCAGACGTTCCGCTCCATCAGCGGAGACAACACCTACCTGCGGCTGCGCCGACACCACTACACCCTCAACACAGACGCCTTCGACATCGACCTGTGGACCATGCGCGACGCCATCACCGCAGCCCAACATGCCACCAGCACCGAAGCCACCACCGCCGCCCTACGCCACGCCGTCGCCGCCTACCGCGGGCCCCTCGCCGCCGACACCGGATATCCATGGCTCGCCCGACACCAGCAAGCGGTATCCCGCGAGTTCCTGACCGCGGCCGTCAACCTCGCCGAGGCACTCGCCCACCGCCCCGCAGAAGCCCACGCCGTCCTCGACACAGCCGCCCACCACCACCCGGACGACGAACTCCTCGCCGCCGCTGCCACCATCCGTGATCGGTTGGGCTGACTGCCGCCCTCGCCTCCGCCGCTGCCACGAACGACCTGAAGGTCTCTGCACTAACTAAAACGGCTTCTGTCAGATTCTACGAACGCCTCAACTTTGTGATCTTGCAGAATTCATCCGATCGACTGACGCTTAGAGCGGGATAAATAACGTCAGAACGGACACAGGTGAGTCACACCACAACCACCGTCGCCAGATGCGGATCGGACCACAATCCACTCCGCGTCACCGAGACGCGTAGCCCAACCATTCGACTGGGCGTACGCCGCCCGATCCTGTCACCGTTGTGAGGCCGGACCTCCCGGAACCCACTCGTTCGCGAACGTCTCCATCTGGCGAATGACCAAGTCGACGGCCGCGCGCTCGTGGTCCGGCGGATAGTCGAAGCGGGCCAGCAGACGGCGGATGTGGCTGCGGAGCTTGGCACGTACCGGCTCGCGCGAGAACCAGTCCACCGTGATCGACGACTGGATCGACTTGACCAGCTGCCGGGCGATCTCCGCCAGGGTGCCAACGCCCATGAGCTCCGTGGCCGCGCCGTTCTGCGCGACGGCGTCGTAGAAGGCCAGTTCGGCGTGGTTGAGCGGGGGGTCGAACTGCTGGCCGCGCCGAGCGTCCGCGGACACCTGCTTGGCCAGCTCAACCAGCTCGACGATCAGCTGCGCGCTGGTCAGCTGCTGCCGCATGTAGCGGTTCATCAGGTCTTCGAGCTGGGCGGAGAAGCGTTCCTGACGGACTACGTTGTGCTTGGTGACCTCGCGCATCTTTCGCTCGATCAGCCGGCGCAGCGCTGCGGCGGCGAGGTGCGGGGTCTCCGAGTTCTGCAGGCGCTGCAACGCCACCCCGTTGAGCTCGGTGATGTCGAGCTTGCCGAGGCCCGCCTCCTCGTAGATGTCGGTGATGTCGGCGGCGTCTACCACCTCGGCGGCGAGCTGGGACAGGTAACGTTCGACCTCGGCCGTGTTGGGCAGGCCTTTGGCCTCCCGGTCGGCGGCCTCCTCCTTGACGATCCAGACCCGAACGTCGCGGAAGTAGTGGATGTCGCGGCGCATCTGCTGGATGTCGCCGGCGCGTTCGGCGAAGTCGCGGCTGGTGGCGCAGAGCGTGTAGAACCGTTCCAGCCGGCCCGCTGCCTCGCGGAAACGCCGGTGCAGCGGCTTGGCGCCGGGCTCCACGTCGTTGCCGGGGGTACGCGGGTTGCGCAGGAAGTTGGCGGCCTTCTTCACTGCTCGGCGCCAGCGGGTCGGGTCCGTCTCGTCGTCCAGGATCTCCCGCCACTTGACCGGCGCCAGAATGGCCTCGAGGACGGAGATCTCGTTGTGCACCTCACTTATGGCACGCTCGATCTCGCGGCCGAGGGTCTGGTCTTCCTGGTCGCTGGGCGTGTACTCGGTGAGCGCCTTGCGCAGGTTCTCGGTCAGCGGGGCGTAGCCGACCAGCAGGCCGTCCTGCTTCTCCCGGAACCGGCGGTTGACCCGGGCGAGCGCCTGCATCAGGTTGGCGCCCTTCATCGGCCGGTCCATGTAGATGGTGTGGATCGGCGGCGCGTCGTAGCCGGTGAGCAGCATCGAGTGCACGATCAGCAGCTCCAGCTCGTCGTCCGGGTCCTTGGCGCGAGCCTGGATGGTCTTCTGCTGCGACGGGCGCGCGTGGTGCGGGCGCAGCACCTCCTCGTCGCTGGGCACCCCATGGAAGACGATCTTCATCTTGCCCTTGTCGACGGCGGGGTCCGCCCAGTCGGGCCGCAGCTCCTTAAGGGCGTCGAAGACGCGGACGCAGATCTCCCGGGTCGCGCAGACGAGCATGGCCTTGCCCGGTCCGCCGAGCTGCGGGCGCATCAGCTCCCGCCGCTTCTCCCAGTGCTCGACGAGGTCCTTCGCGAGGGTCTCGACCCGGTCGGGGGCACCGTAGACGGTGTTCATGGTGGCCGCGTACGCCTCGGCCTTACGCCGCTCCGCGTCGTCCAGGCTGGCGGTGAGTTTCTCCACCTGCTCGTCGATGCTCTCCGGGTCGATGTCCGGCGGCAGCGACACCGGAATGATCCGAGGCTCGTGGTAAACCCGCACGGTCGCCTCGTCGTCGACGGCACGCTTCAGGTCGTACACGTCGATGTAGTCGCCGAAGACGGCGCGGGTGTTCACCTCGACGGTGGCGATCGGGGTGCCGGTGAAGGCGATGAACGTAGCGTGCGGCAGCGCGTCACGGAGATGCCGGGCGTAGCCGTCCAGGCTGTCGTAGTGGCTGCGGTGCGCCTCGTCCACGATCACCAGGATGTTGCGCCGGTCGGAAAGGAGCGGATGCGGCCTCCCGGCCTCGCGCTCTTGTTTCGTACGCCCGAACTTCTGCAACGTGGTGAAGATGATGCCGCCGGCGTTCCGGTTCGAGAGCGTGTCCCGCAGTTCGGCGCGGGTGTCGGCCTGCTCCGGCTCCTGGCCCAGCAGAGTCTGGCTGTCCAGGAACGTGTCGAAGAGTTGGTCGTCGAGGTCGGTGCGGTCGGTGAGCACCACGATGGTCGGGTTCTTCAGGGCAGGGTGCCGGGCGGTCAACGCCGCTGTGCACACCATCTCCTCGGACTTGCCGGAGCCCTGGGTGTGCCAGACGACGCCCGCCTTCCCGTCGCTCTGCGATGCCCGCACGATGCACTCGACGGCCCGGACGACCGCGAAGTGTTGATGCGCCTTCGCGATCCGTTTCGCCTTCGACGTGAAGTTGACGAAGCCGCTGGTGAGTTCCAGGAAGCGCCGCTGGTTGAACAGTCCGTAGAGGGCGACGATGAGCGCTTCCGGACCGTCGTAGTCAGAGCTCGCGGTGTCGACGAGCTCGCCCTCGTCGTCGATGTTCCACGGCGCGAAGTGCTCGTAGGGGGTGAACGGGGTGCCGTACTTCGCGGTGACCCCGTCGGAGATCAAGCACAGGACGGCGTGGCGGAAGGCGAGCGGGAAATCCGCTAGGTACGCCTGAAGCTGGGCGTGCGCGCCCGTCAGGGTGGCGTTCTCGTCGGCGGCGTTCTTCAGCTCGACGATCGCGACCGGCAGACCGTTGAGGTACAGCACGATATCGAACCGGCGCCGGAAATCGCCGTCGACGATAGTGACCTGGTTGATCGCCCGGTAGACGTTGCGGCCGGGGTCGTTCAGGTCGGCCAGACGTATGGTGGGGGTGTGCTCGGCACCGAACGCGTCGGTGTAGGAAACCGAGCGGATGCCGTGGACCAGCCGCTCGTGGGCCGCGCGGTTCTCGGCGAACGCCTCCCGGGAGGCGACGTCGGTGGCGGCCCGGACCGCGTCGGCGACCGCCGTGGGCGGCAGGTCGGGGTTGAGCCGCTCGACCGTGGCCCGCAGGTCCTCGACGAGCACGAGATCGGTCCAGGTCTGCCGCTGCCCCGACCCCGGCGCAAAATCCTTCCCGGCACCCGGCTCCCAACCGAGCTCACCGAGCTGATCCAGCGCAAGCGCCTCCCAGTCCGCCTCGCTCATCCAACCGCCCGCACCCATCCCCACCCCTCCCCATGGACCCTTTACCTACCTAAACCGCTTCTTCGAGAATCTTCTCCGCGTCCCTGACCCGCACACGCCCCGACATCAGCTCCGGCAGCAGCCTGTCCCGTAGCGCGGCCAGCGTCAGAGACTCTTGCTCTGCTACTAACGCGCGTTGCCACAGGCTCCCTGCCTGCCGGTCGAGGCGGGCGATAGCATCGGGGATCAGCACAACCACCTCTTCGTCTAGGTGGCGTCGCTGAATATGCCCCATCGTGGTCGCCTTGTCTGCGGCGATGGCACGATAGTCGGCTAGCTTTGATTTCACCGCTTCGAAGGCAAGCCACTTCGGATTGTCGCCGCGCGGAATCACCTTGAAGATGTGCTGGTTAATAATTGCCTCGGGCCTGAACCAGCGCGCGACCGCAAGAGACCCGGACCAAGAGAATAATATGTCGCCGGGGCGGGCAAGGTGCTTCTCGTCCACCGCTATGTCGTTGTATACCGTTGACGGTCCCGGGCCGGAGTTGATTTCCGCGATACGGACTACCATGCGGCCGTTCCCAGTCGCATCTTTTGTGAAGGCGCGGCCGTTAATGAACTCGGCAACCTGCGACAACGGCTGGGCAAGGAAGTCGTTTGGCCTTTGTTCTTGCGCGTCCTGCAGTAGCGATGAACGAAGGGCGTCGGCCGTGACGGCGATGCGGTAGTTGACCGCAATCCTGTCATCCAGCGCACCTAAGAGTTCGGATACTGCTCTCTGGGTCCGCAAATCCGGTAAAGGAATAGGTTCGGTTTCGGCGAACCTCGTAAAGTGGAAGCGAGCTACACCTGTGTGTTGAATCTGATGCTTCCACATTTCCCCAGAGGAGTGCAGATATTGGAGATACCAATAAATGTATCGAGGGTCGGCTGATGCCTGATCGATTCTGAGGTATCTAGCAAAGCTGGCGCACGTCACCGGCCCCGAAAACTTAGACAGGATTGCCGAGGTGACCAGCAGAGTTCTTCCTGTGGGTCGATCTTTGGAGCCGCCAGCGGTTTCAATCAGGATGTCATTTGGGCGAAGGGTTCGCCTATCCAGTGAATTCTGTGGCAAGTAGCGGAGCGGAACTCCTGCCAGTTGTCCGCGACGCACTGTAGGGAAATCTGCACCCCGGATGATGCGCGTCGGTATGCCCGGTGGCCCCTCCGACCCCCAATCACCGTCCTTCGAGGAGGTAAGGAGGTCTCGGAGGACGGCTTCACGGACGTTAGACATCGATATTCCCCAGTTGGTTACGAACGAGAATGTCGAGCCGGGACGACTCGTCGAAGTGGGCGTACAACTCCTTGGTGAGGCGTTCGATGCGATCGGCGAGCGGCTCGGCGTCCGGGTCCTCTTCGGCTTCGGCTGCGCCGACATAGCGGCCGGGGGTGAGGACGTGGTCGTGGGCGGCCACCTCTTCGAGCTTCGCGGAGTAGCAGAAGCCGGGAATGTCCTCGTACGTCTGGCCCTTGGTCTTGGCGGACCTGGTGCCGCGCCAGGCATGGTAGATGTCGGCGATCTTGGCGATGTCATCGTCAGTGAAGACGCGCTCGGCGCGGTCGACCATAGTGCCGAGATCGCGGGCGTCGATGAAGAGGATCTCGCCGCGCCGGTCAGTTAGTGCCTTCGCACCTTGCGGGGTCTTGTCCTTGGTCAGGAACCACAGGCAGGCGGGGATCGCGGTGGTGCGGAACAGGTTCGGCGGGAGGGCGACCATGCAGGCCACCAAGTCCCTCTCCACCATTTCACGGCGGATGTCGCCTTCGCCGGACTGCTTGGAGGACATCGAGCCGTTGGCGAGGACGACGCCCGCGCTGCCGCGGTCGCCCAGCTTGAAGAGGATGTGCTGGAGCCAGGCGTAGTTGGCGTTGCTCTGCGGCGGCGTCCCGTAGCGCCAGCGCGGGTCACCCGCCCTGCGGGCCCAGTCGCTCATGTTGAACGGCGGGTTGGCCATGACGAAGTCGACCCGCCGGTCCGGGTGCTTGTCGTCGGCGAAAGTGTCGGCCCAGCGGTCGCCGATGCCGATCGGGTCCATGCCGTGGATGGCGAGGTTCATCTTCGCCAGCCGCCAGGTGCGCTCGTTGGCTTCCTGCCCGTAAACGGCGATGTCGTGGGTGTGGTCCCGGCCGGCGCGGGCCTCGACGAACTTCTTGGACTGTACGAACATGCCACCGGACCCGCAGCACGGATCGTAGACCCGGCCCTCGTAAGGCTCCAGCACCTCGACAAGGACCCGCACCACGCTGGACGGAGTGTAGAACTCGCCGGCCCGTTTGCCCTCGGCGCGGGCGAAGCGCTCCAGGAAGTACTCGTAGGTCTCGCCGAGGACGTCCTGCGCCTTGCGGTCGCCGTGGCCGGTGAAGCGTGCGTCGCTGATCAGGTCGACGAGTTCCTTTAAGCGCTTCTGGTCGACGTTGTCCCGGTTGAAGATCTTCGGGAGGACGCCGGTCAGCGCCCGGTTCTCCTGCATGATCGCGTCCATGGCGTTGTCGAGCAGCTCGCCGACGCCGCTGGGCGCGTTCTCCACCAGGTAGTCCCAGCGGGCGTTCTCCGGGACCCAGAAGACGTTGGCGCTGGTGTACTCGTCGCGATCGTCGAGGAACTGGGCGCGGCGGTTCTCCGGTATGTCGGAGAGGCTGTCGGCGATCTGGTCGCGGCGTTCGGCGAACGCGTCTGAGACGTACTTGAGGAAGACCAGGCCGAGGACGAACTCCTTGTACTGTGCGGCGTCCATGGAGCCGCGCAGCTTGTCGGCGGCCTTCCACAGGATGTCCTGGATTTGCTTGGTGCTGGACACGCCGAACAGCTCGGCCTGGCCGTTGGCGCGTTTACGTGGGGGCACTGTGTGTTCCGTTCTCTCGTTCAGGAGTTCGTACCGTACAGAGTCGTGAGGGTGCCGTCGGCGAAGCCGGTCACGATGAGTTCGCGCAACGTGGCCAAGAGGTCGGCCTGCCGCTGCAGCAGGTCATCGCGTTCCTCCAGACGGCGCAGCACGTCGTCCAGGCGGGCCGCCTCGCCCCGGGCCAGGTCGGGAATCGTGGCGTCCATCAGTCTCGGGCCCCGCACTGCACCAGGGCTGCGTGTCATGTTGCGGGCGGTACCCAGGAGTGCCGCCAGCACTCGGGGAGTGAGCGGGTCGCCAAATGAGATGCGCAGGCCGCTGGCGGGGAACTCGATCACCGAGAAGCCGTCGTTGTCGAGGAGGACCCCGAACCGGGGGACGCTGGTGACCACGATGTCACCAGGTTCGGTGAGGACGACCTGCGAATACTGCGCGGCGAGGGTGAGCCGGTCCATCCAGCGCTTGGACGACTGCGCGAGTACCTCCGCAGCGCCGATAACCCGGTGGTGACCTCGCGGTCCGACATGCTCGGGGTTCAGGCGGTGTCCGGTGAGGGGGCGGACCCGGCGAGCCGTTCGGAGCGCCTCGCAAGAGAGCTCCTTCGGCCTGATCCCATCGCGCTGTACCGCTCCGGTGTTCAGGAAGCCGTTCTCCTTCCCGTACCGGACGGCCTCCTGCTCCGCGTCGGTGAGACGACCCTCGACCTCGCCGACGAGTGCGGGGCGGTCGGCGGCCAGGCGGGCACGCAGGGTGACTGACGCTGGACCGGGTGGCCGGAGCGCGGCAGCCCGGCGTAGGTCGAGGCTCTCCAGCGGGACGATTCGGCCGGTGCGCGGTTCGTGGCCGTCGCTGCGGTGACCCTCGGCGCGCCAGAGGAGGATGTCCTCGGCCGCCGACTCGACAGCAGGTTGGTCAAGCGCGTGACCGCTGAGGTCGGCGAGTAGCACGCGGCCCTTGGCGGCGGGGATCGGGTCCCTGGTCAGCAGCCACAGAGCGGCGGGATGGCCTGGCCTGGCCGGGTAGACGCCGCCCGGCAGTTGCACAATTGCCTCGACGATGCCGCTGCTCAGCAGCGCCGACCGGCGCAACGCCGCCTGCCCGTCCCGTAGTTGGTCGACGAGGCTGCTGGCGGGACCGACGACGATGGCCGTGCGGCCCGGACCGAGCAGATCGGCGATCGCTTCGACCCGGTTGAGGTCGGCGAGGGCGTTCCGGTTCTCCGCCGGCTGGTAGGGCAGCCGGGTGACGATGAGGTCCGGCTCAGCGAACTCCTCGTTCAACTCATCGGCGCGCACGTCGAACTGGAACTCGGGCAACTCGGCGAGGAGTAGCTGCCTGCGCACCAGGCGGGCGAGTTCCTCGTCGGCGACGACCGCGTTGACTCGCAGACTGTCGCGGTCCTGGTCGCTTACCAGCGCTGTCAGTAGGTCGCCTGTGCCCGCGTTGCCGTCGGCGATGGTTACGGCGCGATGGGCGCGCAGTTGGGTCGGCACGTCGGCCACCCGACGGATTAGGGCCACCGTCTCCGGGGTGAGTGCGTCCGCTGTCAGCTCGGGCCAGCCGAGGCGGTTGGCGGAGTTGAGCAGGAACTGACAGCTGTGCCAGGGGTCGAAGGCTCCCTCGATCAGTTGCTCGACCAGTTGGGCGAGCCCGGTCGGTTCCGGGGCGTCAGCCAGCTCGTGCAACAGAAACTCGTCATCGGGATCGAGACGGCGGGCCAGCGGCAGAGGATCGGCTGGCAGTGCCTGGCCGGTGAGGTGGCGGAGGCAGAGCGCGGCGCCGAGGACGACGATCGTGCGTCGGCCGCCGTGCCGCCGGGCGTACGCCGCCAGCGTGTGCATGGACCGCTCGGCACCCAGGGTGTCCGGGTCGGCGTGGCCAAGCCCGCTACGGAGTAGCCAAGCCACGACCGCGTCTGCGGGAAACAGGAGCTGTCCATGGTTGCCCGGCACGGGCGCAGGGAAGTCGGGGTGCCGCCGGCGCCAAGTCGTGACTGCAGGCTTTGTGACTCGCGCGAGCAGCGCGATCTCGCGCTGCGACATCAACTCCGCCTCCATGGCTCACCTCCTCGCTCTGGCGGTCACGGTACGAGTCCTGGAGTTTCGAAGACGAACGTAGATCTGTTATCCCCGGATAACACTGTGTAGGGCAGTGTAAGCGGCCAATCTGCGGTTCCCTCGATGCGCCAACGACATCAGGGGGTCTGATGAACGACACGCTTACGCTCTACCAGGAGCTTGTGGACCGCCTACAGCGGTCCCAGGTGCCCGGCCCGGTCAACGAACTGGTTCTTGCCGCCTTCCACGGCGAGCAGGTTCTCAATGACGTACTGCGAGGTGAAGCCCTACCGCCGTCGCCCGAACCGGGTGAGGCGGGCGGTGCAACGCCGCAGGCATTCCTGGAAGAGGTCCGACTTGCCGGCTTCCGCGGGATCGGCCAGCAGGTCACGGTCGGGCGGCTGCCCAAGACCGGGCTGACCGTGTTCGTGGGCCGCAACGGCTCCGGGAAGTCCAGCATCGCCGAGGCCGTCGAGTATGCGCTGACCGAGGACTCCCTGCGCTGGGCGCAGCGCCCGCCGGCCTTCCGCGAGGGCTGGCGGAACCTGCACCACGACGGCGCATCGGAGATCCGCCTCAGCCTTCGGCTCGACTCCGGCGAGCAGGTGACGACCCACCGCACCTGGCCGGCCGGGGCCACCGATCTGACCTTCGCGACGGTCACCACGACCACGGGCGGCGCCGCCATGCCGTCTGGTCAGGTGCCGCAGTGGATTGGCCAGGCCGCCAGGTTTCGGCCGTTCCTGTCTGCCCGCGACCTCGAACGGGTCATGACCGCGAAGCCGGCCGAACTGTACGACGCGATCGCGCCGATCCTAGGTCTGGGCCCGCTGCGCGACACCGACGCCCGGCTGCAGCAGCGGCGCAAGGTCTACGACGACCGGGCCAAGGCGCTCAAGGCGGCCTTCACCGAGCTGCGCGAACAGCTCGGCCAGATCGACGACGACCGCGCCCGCGACGCCTTGAGCGCGCTCGGCGCCCGTCCGCTCCGCGCAAACTTGACTCTGCTGGCCGACCTCGCTTGCAGCGACACTGCCACGTCGGAGGAACCTGCAGCAGCAGCCGCCCGGCGGCTCGCCGAGCAGGACTTGCCCGACTTGGGAGGGGCGCTGGTCGCCCTCGCCGAGTCTGCCGCGGCGATGCGGGAGGCGACTACGACCGACAGCGGCGCCGCGGATCGGAGCGCTCGGCTGCTGCGAGCCGCGCTCGACGTGCACCATGATCGTGGGAACGGCCCTTGCCCGGTGTGCCGAGTCGGGACCCTGGACGAGGACTGGCGTACGCAGGCCGAGGAGGAACTCGCCAGAACGGCCGCGGTCGCCGCAGCGGCACGCGCGGCCCACCAGTCTCACGCGCACGCCCGCCGTACGGTTGACGGGCTGCTCCGTGACATCCACCGGTTGCTGGAACCGGCCGCCGCCGCGCTGGCGCCCCAGATCCCTGGGGAGTGCGCGGCGATGCGCGACGCTCTCTTCGGGCTCGGCCCCGATCGGGCCGCTTGGGACAGTGTCGTCGCGGCGCACACCACCCTCGTTAAGGCGGCGTCCGAATGGCTCGCCCAGCGTCACGACGCCTGGCGCGAGCCCGGCGCCGCGATCCGCCGGTGGGTCGACGCCGCGACCGTAGTCCGTGCCGAGGCACCGGCCCTGGCTCTGCTCACCAAGGCTCGTGCGGCTCTCGACACCGCCGAGAAGGCGATTCGGGCCGACCGGCTGAGCAGCTTCGCCGCGCAGTCGGACCGGGTGTGGCAAAAGCTGCGGCAGGAGAGCAACGTCGACCTGCACCGGCTGCAGATGGAAGGAGTGAACAACACTCGCCGGGTCCTGTTCCCCGTGGCCGCCGACGGTGTCGAGACCAACGCGCTCGCGGTGATGAGCCAGGGCGAGCTGCACGCCCTCGGCCTGGCGGTCTTCCTGCCCCGTGCCTGCGCCGAGACCAGCCCGTACCGGTTCGTGATCATCGACGACCCGGTGCAGAGCATGGACCCCGCCAAGATCGACGGCTTGGCCGAGGTGTTGCGGGAGGTCGCCCTGACCCGGCAGGTCATCGTGTTCACGCACGACGACCGGCTGCCGGAAGCGATCCGCCGCCTCGACATCGAGGCCGACGTCCGGGAGGTCACTCGCCGCGAGGGCTCGATCGTCGAGGTCCGGAAGGTCTGCGACCCAGCGGACCGCTACCTCGACGATGCCCGCGCCCTGGTCGCCGCGGAGATCTCGGACGAGGCGAAATACCTGATGGTGGCAGGGTTCTGCCGGTCCGCGATCGAGTCGGTGAGCATGGATCGCTACCGGGCCGCCGAGCATCGGCGCGGCACGCCCTACCAGGAGATCCTGGAAGGGCTCAGTCGGGTGCACACCGTCAAGGACCGGCTCAGTCTCGGGCTCTTCGGCCGTGTCGTACCCCGTCCGGAGCTTTTCGCGCGTCTCGACCGTGACTACGGCCCGCAGGCCACCCGGACGGTTAAAGCGGTGGCGGAGGCGGTCCACGGCCATCGGAGCATGCCCGTCCGGGCGATGGTCACCAACACGGCTGCGCTCGTGGGGCGGTTGCGATGACGACGTCCCTGTACCTCGCAACCGCCGACCTGATGCTCACCAGCGTCATCCGAGGCGCCCGCGGCGCCTGGCCCCGTGCGTGCGCGTGGCTGCTGCGCCACGAATTGGAAGCGGCGATGGACCGGTACTGGGCCCGGGCCTGTCCGGAGATCGGACGGACCCGGGTGCAGCGGCCGAAGCTGCTGCTGCTCGCCCACTACGCCGGCCCCGACCTCGGGCGCCGGGCCAGCTACCTGTGGTGGGCGCTGTCCCGCGCCGGGCACCACCACCACTACGAACTCGGCGTCACCGCAGCCGAGCTGACCCGGCTCCGCGCCGAACTCCTCGACATCGTCGCGCTCCTGGACCACTCGGAGGCCCCCACATGCTGAAGCGAGATCAGGCCATGCTGATCCTCGGCGTTGAGGCGCTGGCCATCGTCGGCGTCGTCTACTACCTCGTCACGCTCGACCTCATCAGCCTTGCCTGGTCGGCGTCGATCGCGATCGCCATCCCGGCCTGGCTGCTCGCCGTGAAGGCGCCGACGACGTGCGGCGTGACCACCCAGAACGGCGGCCGGTGCGGACGGAAGGTCAACGGGGTGATCTTCGGCTGCGGCCGGTCGAGCCACACCTGGGCCAAGTTCTTCGCCCGCTTCGGCTGGCGTCGTCAGCCTGACCCAAGCAATCGGCGGAACCGGTCCATTGAGGCTGCAGAGGTCACCGAGGTGGTGATGGTGAAGATCGCCGAAGACTGGAAGAGCACCGTGGCGTTCTGGCTCGCCCTCACCGCGACTACATGCGCTCTGGTCAGTGCCACCGTCGATGCCACCAACTTCCTTCGCGGACAGGAGCCGCCGAAGCCGCCGGCCGTCACCTCCCGATGAGAACAACCTGTCCACCTCACCTATGTCTCGACGGCCCGTTTCCACCAGGATCGCCTGATCCAGCCTCTCCTTGTGCCGGCACCACCACCTGTGCGAGTTGGCCTGCACCGACGCAAAGCCGCACGACCGGCCAGGCAGCATCCCGGCCTGCTGCTTGATGAGCCGACACGGCACTGGGTCCAAGTGAACTATGGAGGTTGCTGATGGGGGTCGCTCCGATGACGTCGCTGTCAGAAATCCGATGCGTAGATGAACGTGTCATGCGCCCTATCCTGGAGGGCTTTGCCTCGGGCCGACGGCCCGGCGGATCAGCACTGGTGTACGTCGACTGACTTGGAGACAAGATGCTGTTGACCCAACCGGATGTACTTCACCTCGTTGAACAGGCCGCCGGCCGGTGGGCAGACCAACTGATCGACTTCGGCCCACGCAACACGCTGCTCTACTTCAAGGAGCGACAGAACACCACCCTCGATCTCACTGACGCAGCTCCCAGTGTGGTCGCTGACCTGCTCCGGGGGCAGAAGGTTCGCCTGCGGACGCTGTTCCCGGACCAAGACCGGCACACCACCGCCTGCAACACTGCCCGCAGCCTCCGCCGGAAGCTGGTCGAGCTGGAGGAGGAACAGGGCATCCAGGCCGGTTGGGTAACCCGCGGCCTGCTCTGCATGGTCGGTCCATACACCCGCGGCGCCGTGCCGATGCAACCGCTGCGGGCACCACTGATCCTGCAGCAGCTTGCGCTGGACAGCAGAACGGCGACCGAGAACGACTTCACGCTGGAGCTGCCGGAATCATCCGAGATCAACCCCGTCCTCCTGTACGCGCTGGAGCGGCAGTACGGCGTGGAGGCGGACATCAGCACCCTCGGCGAGAAGCTGAGCGCGATGCTGTCCGAGATCGCCGACCCGGACCAGCAGTTGAGTTCCGCCTACGAACTGATCGCCGAGGCAGTCGCTCCCAGCGGCTTGTCTCTCCGGCTCGAGCACGCGGTGGTTGCCGGCGTCTTCAGCTTCGACAAGCTCGCCATGGTCAAGGATCTGCGCAACTCGGCCGAGCTGCTGGCATCACACCCAGTGATCGGCGCAATGGCGGGCGACCGCGACGCTCGGCAACAGCTGCGCACCGAGCAAGCTCAGGGGTCCAGCTCCAGTGCCGATCGGATCGATCCGGCCAAGGAGTTCCTGGTCCACGACGCTGACTCGTCTCAGCAGTCGGCGATCGACGCGGTGCTGTCCGGCCGGCATGTGGTCATCGAGGGTCCACCCGGCACGGGCAAGAGTCAGACGATCGCGAACATCATCGCGTACATGGCCGCGATGGGACGCAGCGTGCTCTTCGTCTCCGAGAAGCGGGCCGCGATTGAAGCGGTGATGAACCGCCTTGGCGACGTCGGGCTCGACAACCTGGTGTTCGACCTGCACGACCGCAAGATTAATAAGCGGCAGGTCGCCCGGCGCATCGCCGACGTCCTCACCCAAGCCGGCGCCGAACCACCTGTCGACACCAACGAACTGCATCGCCGCCTGCACAGCCGCCGGGCCGCGGCAAGACGGCACCCGGCCGAGCTGCACGAGGTACGGCAGCCCTGGGGCATGAGTGCTTTTCAGGTCATCGAGCAGCTCCTCGCGCTTCCGACTTGCGACGTCAGCGGCTACAACCTGCGCGCATCCGAGCTGCGGAACCTCGACCGATCGAGGCTCGAGTCCGCGCGGGAGGACCTTCGGACGTTCGTGGATCGTGGCGGCCTGAGGATCTGGCGCGGGGAGTCGCCGTGGGCGAAGGCTGCCATCCGCACCCCAGACGATGTCGGGAAGGTGCTGGTGCATCTCGACGAACTCGCGGCCGGTGCCCTGCAGGGCGCTCAGCGCCAGATCCGAGACTTGGTAGACCGGGCGGGGCTGGACGTACCGGACGACCTCGCTGCCTGGAGAGATTTGTTCGACCTGCTCAGCGAGGTCGACCGCGCCATCGCCAGCTATGGCGAGCAGGTCTTCGGCCCGGATCTGGACGACTTCGTTTACGCAACAGCACCAGGGCGATCCCGGCCGCGCCGGCCTGAACCGCTCGGCATCTTCCGCCGATTCCAACTGCGCCGCGACCTGCGGCGAACCTGTCCGGCCGCTCCCCGGAAGCGATCCGAGATGTACCAGGGCCTCGTCGCTGCACTGGACCAGCGTGAGCGGTGGCGGAAGCTCAGCCGTCAGGACAGCGCACCCACTGCTCTGACCGGCGCCGACCTGTGTATGTCGTCCTTCACCCAGGTGCGGAACCACCTCGCTGCGGTGGCGGCATGTGCCCGAATCGACGGCCTTGAGCGTGGAACCACCACCACCGCGACCAACACTCTCGCCGAGTTGAACGCCGACCGCGAGACGTTGTTCCTGATGCCCGACCTGAACAAACAGCAGCAGCTGTTCCGCTCGTTGGGGCTGAGCCACATGCTCGATGACCTGGCCACCCGGCAGGTCTCGAGCGACGAGGCAGCCGACACCCTGCTGCGGTCCTGGTTGCAGGTGGTCCTCGACGAGATGCGCATGCGGGTCCCGTACCTCGGTCAGTTCGTCGGGCAGCAGCATGCCGCGGTGGTTCAGGACTTCCGTGTGGCGGACAGCCGGCACATTGAGATGGCCGCCCGGCACGTGCGTCGCAACGTCGCAGTGAACCTCCGGAAGGCCCGAGACGCCTATCCCGACCAGAACGGCCTCGTCCGGCGGGAGGCGGCCAAGAAGAGCCGGCACCTCTCTCTTCGGAAGCTGCTCAGCAGCGCACCGGAGGTGCTCCTCGCCGCCTTCCCGTGCTGGGCCATGTCACCACTGGTGGTCAGCCGCATCCTGCCGGCCGAGCGGTCGTTCGACGTGGTGATCTTTGACGAGGCGAGCCAGATCGAGCCGCACGACGCGGTCGCCTCGATCATGCGTGGCACTCAACTCGTCGTGGCCGGCGACCCGAAGCAGCTCCCACCCACGCCGTTCTTCCGGCGCCTCGTTCAGCAGAGCCCGGCTGGCGAAGACGATGATCTCGGCGACGAGAGTCTCGAGGACTACGAGTCCATTCTTGACGTCCTCGGTGGCCTTATCTCAGACCGGTTCCGCTTGACCTGGCACTACCGCAGTCGAGACGAGCGTCTGATCGCATTCTCGAACGTCGAGATCTACAACCGGTCCCTCGTCACGTTCCCTGGCGTTCAGGTTGGCAGTCCGCTGCGCTTGGAGACGGTGGACGGCCGTGTCGCCCCCGGGCAGGGCGGTTCATCAACCGAGGAGGTCAACAGAGCGGTCGAGTTGATTCTCGAGCACGCCGAGCAGCGACCAGACGAGAGCCTCGGCGTCATCACCATGGGGCAGAAGCACGCCCTGCGGATTGAAGCGACCCTGCGCAGCCGACGCCGCGAGCACGAGCACTTCGACGACTTCTTCTCGCAGGACCAGGCCGCGAGCCAGCGGTTCTTCATCAAGAGCCTGGAAAACGTCCAGGGCGACGAGCGGGACGCCATCATCCTGAGCATCGGCTACGCCAAGACTCGAGACGGCCGACTTCCGCTGCGCTTCGGACCGCTCAACCAGGAGGGCGGTGAGCGGCGCCTCAACGTCGCGGTCACTCGAGCGCGGAGTCGGATGACCGTGGTGAGCGCCTTCTCCCATCACGATATGGACCCGAACCAGACCGCGGCGACACGGAACCGCGGACCCGAACTGCTCCGCCGCTACCTGGAGTTCGTCGACCTCGGCGGCGACCTCGGCGCGCGACAGCACACCGGGGTCGAGCTAAACGGCCTCGAACGCAGCGTGCTGAAGGCTCTCCAGCAGCAGGGCATCAACGCCGTGCCGCAGTGGGGCGTCTCCGGCTACCGCATCGACCTGGCCCTCGCCCACCCAGACCAGCCCGGCCGCATGGTCCTCGCTGTGGAGACCGACGGTCATTCGTACCACCAGGCACACAGCGCCCGGGACCGGGACCGGCTACGCCAGCAACACCTGGAGCGACTCGGGTGGGAGTTCCACCGGGTCTGGTCGACCGACTGGTACGTGGATCCAGCCGGCCAGACAGCGCGGCTCGTCGCCCGCTGGAAGCAGGCGGTCGACCGCGCCAACCACGCCGCGAGGAGCCACCCCGTACCGCCGGCCCGCCGGCCCGCTCAGCCACCATCACCGCCGGCGACCCGCCGTGGCCCACGCCCCGACGTGCCGATCGGTTTGCGGATCACCGACTACACGCGGGAACAGCTGGTACAGATCTGCACCTGGCTGGTGAGCGACCAGCTTCAGCGTGATCGGGATGAGCGCCTCCAGGAGGCCATGACCGAGCTCGGCTTCCGTAAGCGGGGCTCAATCATCCTCCAGCGCCTGACCGAAGCACTCGACATCGCGCAGCAGCGCGCCGACCGGGAGGTGTCCCGATGATTGCCCTCGACCCGCTCACCTTGGAACGCGTCGCTCGCCTGATCTGCGACGTCGATGGTCCCTACGAGCGGACCGGTACGCAGATCGAGCGATTCCTGCACCGAGTCCGGTGGCCTGGCGATCCGCAATACGACGGCTCTCCGCGGATCCCCTGGCTGACAGAAGTACTCAATTCCCATGCCAACGATGCCGCCGCCCTCGACCGGCTGCTCTGTCGCAGCGGTGATCCGCTGGAGTACGACGGCGGCGTCGAGGCCGCCGAACCGATCGCGCAGGAGCTGAACCGCATCCTGGCCCCCGAACAGCTCACCATCACCTACATCGGCGGGCGTCCCGTGCTCGGGCAGCTCAGCCAGAGCAGCGACGTTCCCCTGTACGGACCGCCGCCAGATCTCCATGAGCGGGTGCGACGACTAACCGGGAACAGCAAGGCGGTCGACGTTCTTATGGCGCGCGCCGACGAAGCGTCGATCTGCCAGAACAACGGGGCCTACGCGCTGGCGATCATCGGCATCGGCAGCTTCGTCGAAGGGCTGCTGCACGTCGTGGTAACTGACCGCGACGAGACCGTGCGAAGGAACGGCCTGGTCGACCGTAACGGCCGACGGGTTCGGGCCGAACGGGCGGGTCTTCACCTGCTCCTCGAGTACGCGCATCGGAAGGATTGGGTCCAGACCGACGCCAAGGACTTCATGGAGAAGGTCCGGGACTACCGCAACTTCGTCCACCCCCGTCACCAGATCGACTACGGGCTCGTGCCCGACCTGGACACAGTGCGGATGTGCTGGGCTCCTGTGCACGCGCTTCTCAATGACCTGGAATCCGCACCATGATCAACATTCTATTTCGGTAACCAGCAAGCCAACGGATTGACCTCTCCCTGTCCAGATGTCGACCTCGACACCGCCGCTGCTACTCCAGCTTCCGAACCAAGGCCAGGTGCTGGAGTAGCAGGCGGAGGTCAGCGGGGCCGCATCGAGCGAGTGCGGCGACGCGTTCGGCGCAGCCCTCTCGCCTGTAACCCCTCGGGACGGCGCAAATGCTCGGTTTCAGATCTGTGTTCACGACCCAGCACGAACGGAATCATCTGCAGCCACTGGTACGGGAACAACTCGACCGTTGGATAGCGGGCCCCAAGGGCTGGGATCCTTCTGCGCTTCATGAGAATCGGTGGGCGACCATCGGCGACAACGTCAGGGCCCTTCTGCTGCAGCACGAGGGGCAGGATGGATCGACATCAACGCGCGTACGGATCGTCGAAACGAAGCCGGACGGGCAGTGGATCATCCAACTGACCGTACACTCGCCCAACGCGAGAGAGCGGGCGGCGTGGGCCTGGATCGACATCGAATCACCCGACCCCGACAGTGAGGACTCACGCAGCCGCCCCCGCCTCGCAGGCACCCCCCGCTTTCTCGCGCCCATGCTCGAAATCATCGATGCCTGGGACGGTGCCGCACGCCTCACGACGCGACCAATCGTCATCCGCGGAGACGAAGTCGACGAGGTCCACCGAGCCCTCATCGACACCGAGCGACGAGGTGTCGTCTTCGTCGCCGGCAACGACGACTCGCTGCCTCCAGTCCCATGGACGAACCGGATCGCCAACCTGACCCGGTTCACCATCGGCATGGCCTCGTGCTACGTGCTGGACGGGGAGGCCACACGGTTACTCAACGCCCGGCTCGGCCAGGCCCACGCCGTACTGCCCGGCCGGCTGCGTACCTATCGCTCTCAGGCGCAACCGGACTCCGCCGTCGACGGACTGCGGCACCGAGTGCTGAGCGCCGAACGGATCGCCGACGACAACGAACAGCCCCGGCTCGCGCGAGTCCTCGCATCCAACGCCCAACTTCAGGCTCTCGAACAGCCGCTACCCGCATCGGTGGCACGGGTACACCGGATGCTGGAACGTCTCGCCGACGACATCCTGGTGCACCGGCTCGGCGATGTCGGTTCGAAGCGGCCAGCGCTCGTTCCGTCGCAGCCCCAGGCGTCGGCCGTCGAGACGCGAGAGAGCGATCGCCGACAAGATGACGTCAGCGCGCAGCAAGGCATGTTGCTGGACTACCTGAAGATCAAGGTAGGGGTCGATGACCTGACCGTCGACCGAATCGACGAGATCGTTCGCCTGATCGAGGTCGGTCGTTCATCGCAGGAGGCGCAGAAAGACATCGCATCCCGACTCGCGCAGCTCCAGGCCGAACTCGATGAGACGCAGAAGGCGTATCACGACGTCAAATGGCAGCTGGATGATGAGCAGATCGAGAACCGGGACGTCGTCGACCGCCTGACCCGGTCTGCGGAGACTGAACGGACGCTGCGCCACCGGCTCGCCTCTATGGGGCAAGCAGAGGTGGCCTGGACGACGCAGCCATCGGAAGCGGACGTCTCCCGGCCGGACAGCTTCGGCGATTTGCTCCGTTGGCTGCCAAGGCTCCAGCACGTCGTGTTCACGGGCAATCCTGACTGCGCTGAGGAACTCGACAGCAACGACCCCCTGGGCGCCTGGGCTTCGAAGACCTGGGACGCGTTGTTGGTGCTCCAGAACTATGCAGCGGCGAAGGCAGACGGGCGCTCGGCTCGGGACGTGCATGGCTTCCTGGAGAACACTCCAGATGGCTGCCACGAGTGGCCGACGCGACGACACGCCCGTGACGAGAGTGAGGAGGTTCGAACCAACCCGGCGTTCTGGAGGAAGCGGGTTCTACCCGTGCCGGTCTCCGTCATTGCGGCGGGCGAGGTCTTCATGGGTGCGCATTTCAAGATCGCTCAGTTCGCGATGATCAGCCCCCGGATGCACTATTACGACGATACGGCGCAGAGCGGGCGGATCTATGTCGGCTACATCGGCCGGCATCTACCGACCGGACAGACGAACTGACGGCCACCGAAGGCAATCGCTGAGCCACGGCATCGAGGGCTGCAGTACCTACGGCTGGCTCGGGTCGTACACCTGTCAGCTGGTGGCGCGGTAGAGCTTCACCCCGCCGCTGGCATCCGGGGGGCTGGCGACTGCGGCGTGTTCGTTGACGAGCCACGGTGTGAGGCCGGGAGCGGTTTCCCGGTCCTCACCGGTGCGGGAGTCGACGATGACGGGGCCGTTCGCCGTACGGCCGTAGACGGCTCCGTGCCAGGCGGTCGTGACGGTGGGGGCGATGCGGTTTGCCTTCTTGTCGGGTAGTTCCCAGAGCCACTTCCCGCCGTCGTCGAAGGCGCCCGCCCAGTCCTGGCATTGGTTCTGGCAGATCGTGACGCTGCGGCCGTCGTGCAGGCAGGTGATGTTGTAGGCAGTGCTGCTGGTGGCTGCTGACTCGTCCAGCAGTCGGCCGGTCGCGGCGTCGAGGAGGCGGAAGAGCTGCTTGCGTCCTCGCGATGCTCCGGTCGCGGTCACGATTTTCGGACTGCCCGGCTTAATGGTGATCGTCTCCGCCGGCCCGGTATGCCAGCGCTCGGCACCGCTGTCGATGGCGAGCGCACGTGCCACCGCGTTCTTGGCGTCAGTACCGACCGCCACATCGCCAGCGACGGCTCCGAGGGCGAAGTCTGGACGGCGCCAGACCTCGCGTCGATCATCAAGGTTCACGGCAACGGTGTCGGTGCCGACCTGGGCGACGACCACGGGGCCGTACGCGCCGACGACGACCGGGTGCTTCCGGGTCAACGTGTGCTGGTCGTCGTCACTGGGCTCGATCTCGATGCGTTGAGCCTCATGCCCGGTGCCGGCATCAGCAGCGAGGACTTCGATAACCGGGCGCGGCGGTGTCGTGCCTTGACCAGGCGCGGTGGTGGCGAAAGCCGTCACCACACGGCGCTGCGCATTGAGGTCGGCCAGCACCGGCGGTTGGGCGGGGTTGCCGCCGACGAACGGGTTCTGCGTCGACGGCGACAGCGCAGGCTCGTGCGCGGGTCGCAGCGTGCCGGTGACCGTGCCGGAGGTGACGTCAACGATTTCCAACCGGTCCACTGATGAGATCCAGACGCGCTTCCCTTCGAGTAGCACTGGTAGCGGCTCGACGCGTTCTCCCCCCAGGTTGATCTTCGACAGCGAAGCGCTGTCAGGTAGCGAGATGGCATCAGTCGTGTCGAAGGTGCGCGGCGGGTCGAAGGTCGGCCGCTCGCTCAGTGCGCTGGCGGACGCTTGGGCTGGTGGCTGTTGCGCCTCCGGCGCGGTTCCGCAGCCGATGGTGGCGGCAACGACGCCCAGGCTTACGCCGAACTGGGCCTGCCCCGTTTTGACGGACATCCGAGAACAGGGGACCTGGGGTCTCCGGGAGGATGTCCATCATCATGGAGAGCATGGGGAAGAAGCGGC
>NZ_JBEXHY010000049.1:0-41708 GCF_040608295.1 Micromonospora sp. NPDC005197
GCGCCAGCGGGTCGGCCGCCGCCTGCGAGGCGGCGGGCGCGCGGGACCGCTCGCCCGCGTCGAGGTCGAGGGCCGCGTCGACGTGAAGCGCCGCGTCGGAGTCGACGGCCGTGTCGACGTGGAGTGCCGCGTCGGAGTCGACGGCTGCGTCGAAGTCCGCAGACGTGCCAGCGCGGAGGGACGCCTCGGGGTAGACGGCCGCGTCGATGCGGGTGGCGTCGAGCAGCCGTTCGGTCTCGGCACGGCCGGCGTGCCGGTCCGGCCGGTACGGGTTCATCCGGAATCCCCTCACGTCAGCCGTCCGCCTGCTCGGCGTGTGACGTCCGCCGGGATCGGCTGGTGCGTCCGCGAGGTGGCGGAACCACCTCAGCGCCGACCGACGGTGCGACGCCGTCGGCGCCGAGGGCCGGCGCCGCAGTCGCGCCCGGCGCGTTCGGCACGGACACCCCGCGCGGCACGGCAGGCGCAGGCCGCGTGGTCGGCGCGGACACCCGGCCCGGCGCGCCGGGCGCTCCGGTCGTGACGGCACC
Organism: Micromonospora sp. NPDC005197; assembly: GCF_040608295.1. Classification (NCBI taxonomy): domain Bacteria; kingdom Bacillati; phylum Actinomycetota; class Actinomycetes; order Micromonosporales; family Micromonosporaceae; genus Micromonospora; species Micromonospora sp. NPDC005197. Next base: position 531 of record NZ_JBEXHY010000049.1, read on the forward strand.
GTCGGATGGCGGTGCGGTCACCGTCTGCCGGTCCAGCAGGGTGGCCAGCCGCCGCAGCCCACGGTGGGCGGCGGTCCGGACGGCCCCGGCCCGACGCCCCAGCACCCGACCGGCCGACTCCGCGTCCAACCCGATCACGGCCCGCAACAGCACCGCCTCGGCCTCGCGCGGAGGCAGCGTGGCGATCAGCGCCAGGGCGGCCTCGGTGCTGATCGTCTCGCCGGCCCGCTCGGCGGTGTCGCCGTCGCCGGCCAACTCGGTGAGCGCCTGCACCGGGACCGGCAGCGACGGTCGTCGACGCAGCCGGCGCAGATGGTCCATGGCCCGGTTACGGGCGATGGTGACCGTCCAGGCGCGGAACTCACCGCCGGTGAAGTTGGGCAGGTCCCGGGAGATCTGCAACCACGTCTCCGACGCCACGTCTTCGGCGTCCGCCCCGACCAGGGCGGTCAGGTAGCGCAGCAGGCCCGGCTGCAGGCTGCGGTACAGGAAGCGGAAGGCGTCCTCGTCCCCGGCCTGCGCGGCGGTGACCGCCTCGGACAGCTCGCCGGTCATCCGCGGCTCACGGGTGGCTCGGGACGGCGGCCCGGCCCGACGCGCCACGCCTGCGTCCGCGCGCGAACCGTCGACCCCGCCGGCTCCCGCACGCGCACCGCCCTCCACCGAATTCGCTTCGCGCCCGCGTCCGGGCCGGCCGGGGCGTCCGCACCGGCGCGACGGCTCTCGGCTCTCGACGCACGGCCGGCCGGGCGGCCCCGAGCCGGGCTAACGGTAAAAGGGGACCATCCGAGCGACAAGTCGGGATCGCGTCACGGAAGAGTGACAATTATCAAGCCGCCAGACCGGCGTGCCGCCGTAACAGGTGTGAACCGCAGGACGCTCCCCGGGCCGGTAGGCGGCCCGGGGCGGTGATCCGGCAAGCGTACGCCGGGATGTGTCGGGTTTTGTCACCCGCCGTCGTCGAGCCGTCACAGATCCGACCGCGTCCATAGAGGTCAGACCGGACGGACCGGCGGGTACGACCACGCGGCCGATCAACCGCAGCGCGCCGTTGCCCGCCACTCTGGGTACGGTAATGCTGTGTTGTCATCGGAGGTCGTGCTCAGCGGGCGGTACCGCCTGGACGAACGTGTCGCCACCGGCGGCATGGGCGACGTCTGGCGTGCCTCGGACCTGGTCCTCGGCCGACAGGTCGCGGTCAAGGTCCTGCTGCCGGCGCTGGTCTCCGATCCGGACTTCATCGCCCGTTTCCGGGCCGAGGCACGGATCATGGCGGCTCTGCGGCACCCCGGCATCGTGCAGGTGTACGACTGCGGCGAGGACGACCTGCCCGACGGCGGTCGGGCGGACTACCTGGTCATGGAGTTCGTCGAGGGTGAGCCGCTGTCCAAGCGGATCGAGGCGGCCGGCCGGCTCGACGTGGCCGAGACGATGTCGATCGTGGCCCAGGCGGCGCACGCGCTGAGCGCGGCGCACCGGGGCGGCATCGTGCACCGCGACGTCAAGCCCAGCAACCTGCTGGTCCAGGAGGACGGCACGGTCGTCCTCGTCGACTTCGGCGTCGCCCGTTCCACAAACGTGACCAGCATCACCAGCACCAACGCGGTACCCGGCACCGCTCTCTACATGGCGCCCGAGCAGGCCGCCGGTCGTCCGGTCAGCGGTGCCACCGACATCTACGCGCTCGGCGCGGTCGCCTACTGCTGCCTCACCGGCGGTCCACCGTTCACCGGGGACAACCCCCTCCAGGTCGCCGTCCGGCACCTGGACGACGAGCCGCCGGAGCTGCCGCACGACATCCCGGAGGCGGTCCGCGCCCTGGTGTCGCGGGCTCTCGCCAAGGATCCGCTCGACCGCTTCACCAGCGGCTCGGCCATGGCCGAGGCCGCCCGCACCGCGGTCACCGGCGGCGAGCCGCCGACGGCGATGGCGGCGTCGGTTCCGCTGCGCGAGGCCGGACCGGGCACCCGCACCGACGTGCCGGTCGGCGCGGCGGTGGCGAGCACGGCGGATGCCGGGCGTCAGCGACGTCGCGGGCCACTGGTCGGCGCGGCGGCCGCGATGCTGGTCGCCCTGATCAGCCTCGGGGCGGCACTGGGTGCGGCGCGCAACACCGGCGACGACGAGCCGGCCGTCAACCTGCCGACGACCTCCGTGACGCAGGGGCCGACCCAGCAGGCGGAGCTGCCGGCGGCGAACGAGCAGAGCACGGACGACCCGGAGCGCCCGAACCGGCCGACCGTCCCGGACGCGACCGCGTCGGCGTCGGTCACCGCCACGCCGAGCGTGCAGCCCTCCCAGTCGTCCAGCCCGCCGTCGGCGACGCCGAGCGCGACCACCACGCCCCCGCCCAGCGACCCGCCGAAGTCCGACCCGCCGCCGAGCAACCCGCCCCCGAGCGAGCCGGTCCCCACCACGGAGGCGCCGACCGGTCCGGGCGAACCGGCGGGCAACTGACCGGCCGTCGCACCAGCACCGATATCACCAAAACGGACTTACGTCGCCGAAGACCCCTCTAGGCTCTCCGCAGGTCATTTCCACCATCTGCCGCGGGAGCCCGGGTGAGCGCTGAGAAGCTGGTCGTGATCGGCCAGGGGTACGTCGGACTGCCGCTGGCCATGCGCGCCGTCGAGGCGGGCCTGGACGTCGTCGGCCTCGACGTCGACGCCGACCGGGTGAAGCGGCTCGCGTCCGGTGAGTCCTTCGTCGAGGACATCCCCGCCGACCGGCTGGGCCGCGCGCTGGGCAGCGGTCGGTACCGCCCCAGCACGGAGTACACCGACGCCGAGGGTTTCGACATCTGCGTCATCACCGTGCCCACCCCGCTGCGCGACGGCACCCCGGACCTGAGCTTCGTCGAGCAGGCCGGCGTCGGCATCGGCCCGTACGTGCGGCCGGGCTGCACGGTGATCCTGGAGTCCACCACCTATCCGGGCACCACCGAGGAGCTGCTCCGACCGCTGCTGGAGTCGGCCAGCGGGCTGACCAGCCCCGGCGACTTCCACCTCGGCTACAGCCCCGAGCGGATCGACCCGGGCAACCCGACCTGGCGACTGGAGAACACCCCGAAGGTGGTCTCCGGTGTCGACTCGGTGTCGTTGGCCCGGGTGCAGGGGTTCTACCAGCGCCTCGTGGAGCGCACCGTCGCGGTGGACTCCACGAGGGTCGCCGAGCTGACCAAGCTGATCGAGAACACGTTCCGCCAGGTCAACATCGCGCTGATCAACGAGCTGACCATGCTCTCGCACCACCTGGACATCGACGTCTGGCAGGCGATCGACGCCGCCGAGACCAAGCCGTTCGGGTTCCTGCCGTTCCGGCCCGGCCCCGGTGTCGGCGGGCACTGCCTGCCGATCGACCCGTGCTACCTGTCCTGGCAGGTCAAACGGCGCCTCGGCCGGCAGTTCCGGTTCATCGAGCTGGCCAACGACGTCAACCACGAGATGCCCGAGCACGTCGCGCAGCGGATCATGGCGGGGCTGAACCGGGCTGGCCGGGCGGTGAGCGGCGCCCGACTGCTGCTGCTCGGGCTCGCGTACAAGAAGAACACCGGCGACATGCGGGACTCCCCCGCCGTCGACGTGGCCCGCCGGTTGCAGGCCCTCGGCGCCGAGGTCTACGCGGTGGAGCCGTACGCGGAGGCCCACCACATTCCCGCCGGGGTCACCATCGTCGAGCTCACCGAGCGAGAGGTGCGGGCCGCGGACGCGGTGGTGGTCGTCACCGACCACGACAGCTTCGACTACGACCTGGTGGTCCGGCACGCCCGCTACGTCTTCGACACCCGCAACCGGTGCGTCGGCGAGATGGTCGAGCGCCTCTAGACCCGGCACCGCTGGCCGGTCCCGCCGCCGGGGAAGACGGCGGGACCGGCCGGCGGATGTCCCAGCCCGAAGGCCGCGAGGCGGAGACGGCCGAGATCACTGGTCGGCGAGCGCCTCGACGACGGGCCGCGACAGCGCCCGACGGGCCGGCAGCACCGACGCCAGCAGGGCGGCCAGCACTGCCACGCCGAGGATCAGCCCGAGCTGACCGAGCGGCAGCACCACGTGGAAGTCACCGCCGAGACGGGCCAGCAGCGCCATCGCGGCGGCGCTGACACCGGTGCCCAGCCCGATGCCGAGCACCGCGCCGACCAGCGCCATCAGGACCGCCTCCGCCGCGAGCATGGCCCGCATCCGGGCCCGGGTCAGCCCGACCGCCCGCAGCACCGCGTTCTCCCGGGTGCGCTCGACCACCGACAGGCTCAGCGTGTTCGCCACGCCGACCAGCGCGATCACCACGGCCAGGCCGAGCAGCGCGGTGACGAAGGCCAACAGCATGTCCACCGTGCCGGTGAGCATCTTCTTGTACGCGCCCTGGTCCATCAGGTTCACCGTCGGATAGCGGGCCAGCACCGCCTCGATCGCGTCGCGGGCCTCTTCGGCGCTCACGCCGCTGGCGGGGTCGATCTCGGCCAGGAAGCCCCGCTCGCGGGGAAAGAGCGCGGCGAAGTCCGCGTCGTCCACCTCGATGACGTGCCCCTCGGGCGCCGCGCTGGCGACCATGGCCGGCGCGTCGTCGGCGACCACCGCTGCCACCCGGAACGGCCGCCCCGCGATGGTGACGGCGGAGCCGACCTGCCAGCCGCGCGCCTGCGCCAACTCCCGGTGCACCAGGACCTGCCCCGGCCCGAGCCGCCCGACGTCGCCGGCCAGCACCCCGGTCAGCGTCCGCCCCACCAGCGCCGGGTGGGCGGCGCGGACCTCGATGTCGCCGGTGACGGTGCTGCGCTGCTCGTGCACCACGCCCAGCTCGGGGCGCGCGGCCAGCTCAGCGGCGAGCGCGGCGGGCAGGTTCTGGCCGATGCCGCTGACCACGAAGTCCGTCCCGATCTCGGCGTCGACGCTGCGTTCGATGCCGTCCTTGGTGCTGCGCGCGCCGACCACGAACGCCGACACCAGTCCGATCCCGATCACCAGGGCGGTCGCCGTGGCGGCGATCCGGCGCGGATTGCGCACGGCGTTGGCCACCGCGAGGCCCACGGTCATGCCGAACAGCCGCCGGGTCGGCCAGCCGATCACCCGGATCAGCGCCGGGACGAGCACCGGCCCGAACAGGACGATCCCGAAGAACGCCAACACGCCGCCGACGGCCACGAGCAGCACCTGACCGGCGCTGGCGGCGCCCGCGAGGGCCGCGACGCCGGCACCGAGCACCACCGCGCCGAAGATCAGGCGCAGCCGACCGGCGCCCCGACTGGGCTGCACCGCGGCGTCGGTGAGCGCGGCCACCGGGGCGACAGTGGTCCCCCGCCAGGCGGGCAGCAGGGCGGACGCCACGGTGAGCGCGGTGCCGAGCAGCAGACTGGTCAGCACGGTCGAGCCGGCGACGGTCAGCCCACCGGAGATCGGCACGTCCAGCCGGGTCATCAGCAGCCGCATACCGGCGGCGAGAGCCACCCCGAGCAGCACCCCGAGCACGGACGCGACGAAACCGACCAGCGCCGACTCCAGCAGGGCGGCCCGGAAGACCTGCCCCCGGGTCGCGCCCACCAGGCGCAGCAGCGCGGTCCGCCGGGTGCGCTGCGCCAGCACGATCGCGAAGGTGTTGGCGATCACGAAGCCGGCCACCACCACCGCGACCCCGACGAAGATGAGCAGCAGCATCATGAACTGGTTCAGGTCCCGAACCGCGTCGTCGACGGCCTCGTCGAGGATCTGCTGACGGCTCTTCACGCTGGCGTCGGCACCCCCGACGACCGCGCGCAGCCGGTCGGCCAGCACCGTCTCGGACGTTCCCGGCCGTGCCGCCACCATGATCCGGCCATAGCCGCGCGCACCGCTGACCGCGAGCGCGTCCGGGCCGACCAGGCCGATGAACGGCCCGCCGACGTCACGCACGCTGCCCGCCACGTCGACCGTACCGACCAGGGTGTACGGGCGGGCCGCGCCGCCGGTGCCGCCGATCTGGACCGGGGCGCCGAGGGTGAAGCCCTCCTCGGCCACGGTGGGCGCGTCGAGCACCACCTCGCCCGCGCGGTCGGGCAGGCGGCCGGACACCACGTCGTACGAGCGCAGGGCGGCCTCGGTGGGGATGGCGGCGAGCACGGCGTAGCCGAGCACCGGCCGGCCGTCGGCGCCGAGAAGTCCTCCGGCCCCGGTCAGCTCCCCGGCCGCGGCGGCCACGCCGTCGACGGCGCGGACCCTGTCGACCAGGCTCGCCGGCAGCGCCTTGTCGCCGCTCGGGTAGACGCCGAGGTCGGTGTGCCGGTCGAAGGTCCCGGCCCGCTCGTACGCGCCGGCGCGTATCCCGTCGACGAAGATCAGCGTGCCGGCGATGAACGCGACGCCGAGCACGACGGCCAGCGCGGAGAGCAGCATGCGCAGCGCCTCGGCGCGCAGCGAGCGCAGGGTCAATCGGATCATGTGCGGGCTCCCGGTGCAGGCGCGGATCGGACCCCTCCGACGCTATGGCCGGTCCGATCCGATCGATCTCCACCTGCGCGCTCGACCCGCGTACGCCCGAGGTAGCGCTCGGCCCGCCGGCCGTACGACCCGGGTCGTACGGCGGGTCACCGGCCGGGCGTGACCAGGCCGCTCTCGTACGCCAGCACGACCGCCTGAACCCGGTCGCGCAGGTGCAGCTTCGCCAGGATCCGCCCGACGTGGGTCTTCACCGTGGCCTCGGCCACGTGCGCCTTGGCGGCGATCTCGGCGTTGGACAGGCCCTGCGCGACCAGCAGCAGCACCTCCCGCTCCCGCTCGGTGAGCTGGGCCAGCCGGGGGTCGGCGGTCGGGCCGGCGCCGAGCTGACCGGCGAAGCGGTCCAGCAGCCGCCGCGTGATCGACGGGGCGACCACCGAGTCGCCCCGCGCCACCACCCGGATCGCGTCCAGCAGCTCCTCCGGCGGGACGTTCTTGAGCAGGAAGCCGCTGGCCCCGGCCTGTAGCGCGGCGAACGCGTCCGCCTCGGTGTCGAAGGTGGTCAGCACCAGCACCCGGGGCGGGCCCGACGGCCGGTCGGCGCAGAGCCGGCGGGTCGCCTCCACCCCGTCCATGGTGGGCATCCGGATGTCCATCACCACCACGTCGGCCTCGGTGCGGGCCAGCACCCGCAGGGCGTCCGCGCCGTCGATGGCCTCCCCGACCACCTCCAGGTCGGGCTGGGAGCTCAGCACCATCCGGAACCCGGCGCGCACCAGCGCCTGGTCGTCCACGATCACCACCCGGACCGTCATGCCGCGATCACCTCCGCTGAGGGTTCCGACGGTAGCGGTAGCCGGACCTGGACCTGCCAACCCCCGGTCGGCTGGGCGCCGGCGGTGAGGCTGCCGTCGTACACCGCCACCCGCTCGCGCATGCCGAGCAGACCGTGACCGCCGGACGGCGCCGGGCTGACCACCGGGCGGCCCCGGCCGTCGTCGACGACCCGGACCACGACGGCCTCGGTGTACGTCAGGGTGACGTCGACGGCGGCCCCGACGCCGGCGTGTTTGAGCGCGTTGGTCAGCGCCTCCTGCACCACGCGGTAGACGGTCAGTTCCAGACCCGGAGGCAGGGCCGGCGGCTGACCGGTGGCACCGTCGCGGATGCGCAGCCCGGCGTCGCGGAAGCGGGCCAGCAGGTCGGGCAGCTCGGCCAGGGCCAGCCGGCGGTGCTCCGGGTCGGCGGCCACCACCGACCCGCCCGCTCCGGACGGGCCCGCGTCGCGCAGAACCCCGACCAGCCGGCGCATCTCCTCCAGCGCCGAACGGCCGGTGTCGGCGACCACCTTCACGGCCGTACGGGCCTGCTCGGGGTCACGGTCGAGCATGAACCGGGCCCCGTCCGCCTGGACGATCATCACCGCCATGCTGTGCGCCACCACGTCGTGCAACTCGCGGGCGATCCGGGTGCGCTCCTCGGCGACCGCCACCCGGGACTCGGCCTCCCGCTCGCGTTCCAGGGTGGCGGCCCGTTCCTCGAGGCTGAGCACGTAGAGGCGGCGGGTCCGCACGTTCAGCGCGACGAGCCAGACCGCGCCGGTGACCAGCGCGTACCACAGCGCGGTCACCCACCAGTCGATGACGCCGGGGGTCTGCGCGGCGGCGAGCAGCACGCCCACGGCGGCGACCGCGCCGGCCAGCACCCCGTCGCGCAGGCGCCTGCCGTACTTCACGACGCTGTAGAGCGCGATGAGGACGGCGACGTCGAAGGCGAGCGGACCCCACCGGGCGATCACCTGGACCAGGGCGAGCGCCGCCACGACGACGGTCACCGCGCTCGGGTGGGTGCGGCGGAACAGCAGCGCCACCGCCATGCCCACGCCGACGCCGGTGGCGGCCCAACCGCCGGGCTGGGCCACCGCCGAGGCGAGGCCGACGAACGCCACCACGGCGGAGACGGCCACGTCGAAGGCGACGCCGCGCAGGGGGCGGCCGAACAGCGTGCGTCTCACGGTCACCCAGCGTACGTGTCGTGGCTGGTGGCGGCCGGCCGGCAGCCGGTCAGGGCGGGGTCAGCTCGCGCAGGCGGGTGATCTCGATGGCCTGCTCGGTGGCGAGTGAGGTGGCCAGCTCGTTGAGTGTCGCATCGACGCCGACCGACAGCAGGTCGGTGGCCATGGTGACGGCGCCCTGGTGGTGGTCGGTCATCATCGCGATGAAGAGCCTGTCGAACTCGACGCCCCGGGCGGCGGTCAGCTGCCTCATCGCCTCGGGTGACTGCATTCCCCGCATGCCGGCGTGGTCGTGACCGGGCGTCGTCTCGGGCAGCCCGCGGGTGGCGAGCCAGCCGCGCAGGACCTTGATCTCCGGGCCCTGGCCGGCGCGGATCCGGTCGGCGTAGGCGCGGATCCGGGGATCGGCAGCCCGCTCCTGGGCCAGCGTGCTCATCTCCAGCGCCTGCTCGTGGTGCGGGATCATCATCTGGACGAAGACGGTGTCCAGGCCGTTGTAGCGGGGTGGGCTGTCGTCGCGCAGCTCCTGGGCGGACCGGGCGACGGCCGGCTCCCCCGGGCGGCCGGGCACGAGCACCGGCGGGGGTGGCGGACCGGTCGGGCTGGTCGTCGGTGACGGTGACGCCGAACCGCGTTCGGCGGTCGGACGGCCGGGGTCGCCGGCGGCGCGGACAGCCAGCACCGTCAGCACCACAATGATGGCCGCCGATATGACGACGGCCAGTAACCGAGCACGTCGGACGGTCATGCCACACCCCCCTCAGGTCGAGGTCGCAGCGATCCTATCCATTGACGAGTCGAGTTAGATGTGACCCAGATCACATCGATGATCTCCGTGTCTCGGTAAGGTACCGACAACGTCATCCCCCCTTTCGAAGGGCGCCGCCGATGATCAAGTTGGCCACCGCACGGCTCCGACAACTCCGCATCGTCAGCCTGGCCGCAACGGGCCTGCTGCTGACCAGCGTCGCCGTGGCGACGCCGAGCAGCGCCCAGGAGGCAGCACCGGCCGCGGCACCACAGGCCGCCGCCGACATCCCGGGCGTCGACGAGATCCGCAGCAGCCCCAACCTGCGGCAGATCGCCAACATCCCCAAGCAGGCGCCGTTCGACACGACGGCCGCGCTCAACAGCGACATGGCGTTCCAGGGCAGGTACGCCTTCGCCGGCAACTACAACGGGTTCGTCGTCTACGACATCTCCCGGCCCAGCGCCCCCAAGATCACCGCTCAGGTGTCCTGCCCGGGCTCGCAGAACGACATCTCCGTCTACGGTGACCTGCTCTTCGTCTCCACCGACTCGTCGCGCAGCGACGACTCGTGCGCGAGCGTCGCCCAGCCCGCCTCCGTGAAGGAGTCGTGGGAGGGCATCAAGGTCTTCGACATCAGCGACAAGGCCAACCCGCGCTACATCAAGTCCGTGGAGACCGCCTGCGGGTCGCACACCCACACGCTGGTGCCGGGCAAGGACCGCAAGAACGTCTACCTGTACGTCTCGTCGTACAGCCCGCGGGCCGAGTTCCCCGACTGCCAGCCGCCGCACGACTCCATCTCCATCATCAAGGTGCCGGTGAAGAAGCCGACCCAGGCGGCCGTCATCTCGACGCCGAACCTCTTCCCGGACGGCGGTTTCCCGGGCAGCGAGACCGGCTCGGCGACCACCGGCTGCCACGACATCACCGCGTACCCGTCGAAGGACATCGCCGCCGGCGCCTGCATGGGTGACGGCATCCTGCTCGACATCAAGAACCGCGAAGCGCCCCGGGTGATCACCCAGGTCCGCGACACGGTCAACTTCGCCTTCTGGCACTCGGCCACCTTCAACAACGCCGGCACCAAGGTCGTCTTCACCGACGAGCTGGGCGGCGGCGGGGCGGCCACCTGCAACGAGACCGTCGGCCCCAAGCGGGGGGCGGACGCCATCTACGACATCACCGGCCGCGGTGACGCTCGGACGCTGGCGTTCCGCAGCTACTACAAGATCCCCCGGACGAACGCCGAGACCGAGAACTGCGTGGCGCACAACGGCTCGCTGATCCCGGTGCTCGGGCGGGACATCATGGTGCAGGCGTGGTACCAGGGCGGCATCTCCGTCTGGGACTTCACCGACTCGCGCCACCCCAAGGAGATCGCGTACTGGGAGCGGGGGCCGCTGTCCGCCACCCAGGCCATCACGGGCGGCGCCTGGTCGACGTACTACTACAACGGCAACATCTACTCCAACGACATCCAGAAGGGCCTGGACGTCCTGGAGCTGAACGACTGGCGGACCTGGACGGCCAACCTGACCCGGTTCCAGGAGCTGAACGTGCAGACCCAGCCCGGTTACCTGAGCTGGTAGCACCGACCGCGCGACCCGGGCCCGGCCTCTCGTCGAGGGGCCGGGCCCGGCCACGTCAGCCGCGTGGATCAGGCCCCTGCCCGGCAGGCCGGCGCCCCGATCGGGGGCAGCCCGGTGGGGCCCGTCACCTGGGCGGGGGCGGCCGGCCGGGCCGGCGGGTGATGTGCCAACGTGGTCAGCTGTGAAGTCTGCCGCCGGCGCGCCGCCCGCCCCGCCCGAGCCGACCGCGCGCTGGCGCCCCCACCCGCTCGACCTGGTGGCGGTCGTCCTCGCGGTGGCCGGTGCGGCCTGCGCGCTGAGCGGGCTGCTGCCCCGCGCCGAGACCACGGCGACCCTGCACCGCATCCTGCCGCTGCTGCTCTTCCTCGGCACCGTGATCGTGCTGGCCGAGCTGACCGCCGTGGCCGGCGTCTTCGACGTGCTGGCCAGCCGGCTGGCCATCGCCGCCCGCGGCCGCTGGGCGGCGCTGTTCCTGCTCTGCGGTGGCCTCGCCACGGTGACCACGCTCGTGCTCAACCTCGACACCACAGCCGTGCTGCTCACCCCGGTGCTGCTGGCGCTGGCGCGCACCCTGCGGGTCCCGGCCGCGCCGCTCGCGGTCACCACGGTCTGGCTGGCGAACACCGCCAGCCTGCTGCTGCCGGTGTCCAACCTGACGAACCTGCTGGCCGCCGACCGGGTCGGCCTCACACCACTGGCGTACGCCGAGCGGATGGCGCTGCCGCAGCTCGCCGCCGTGGCGGTCACGATGGTGCTGCTCTGGTACGGCTGGTGGCGGCGCGAACGGCCGACCGGCGGACGCTTCGTCCCGCCGGAGCGGCACGTGCCGCCCGACCCGGTGCTGCACCGCACCGCGCTCGCCGGTTGCCTGCTCTTCGTCGCCGGCATCCTCGCCGGGGTGGAGATCGGGCTCGCCTCCAGCGTCGCGCTCGCGCTGGTGCTGGTGGGCTTCGTGGTCCGCTCCCCGGCGACGCTGCGCCCCGGGTTGGTGCCCGTACGGCTGCTGCTCTTCGTCGTCGGCCTGTTCCTGGTGGTGCAGACCCTCGGTCGGCACGGGCTGGACGACCTGGTGGCCGGCCTGGTCGGGGCCGACGGTGGGGCGGCCGGCGCGCTGCGTGCCGGCGGCACCGGGGCGCTGCTGGCCAACGCGGTGAACAACCTGCCGGCGTACCTGGCCGGTGAGTCGGTGCTGCCGACCGCCGACCACACCCGCCTGCTGGCCCTGCTGATCGGCACGAACGTCGGCCCGCTGGCCGCGCCGTGGGCGTCGCTGGCCACCCTGCTGTGGTTCGAACGGTGTCGGGCGGCCGGTGTGGCGGTGCCGGTGAAGCGGTTCGTGCTGACCAGCACCCTGCTCGCCGTCGTGGGCACGCTCGCGGCGGTCGGCGCGCTGCTGCTGGTCAGCTGAGGACCGTCACCCGGCGGCCCGCTCCACCACGAACATGAAGCAGCCGTAGACCACGTTGCGGCTGTGCAGCTGGTGCACCTGCGGGTCGGCGAACAGCTCCGCGATCACCGCCTCCGGGTCCGTGCCGTCATGCAGCCGGCCGCCGCAGATCCGTCCCTGCCGGTCGTACGCCCGCAGGACCTGGGGACGTCCCCGCCAGGCCGACGGATGGCCGCCGCCGTGATCCGGACCGGGGCAGGCGGCGGCGTGCGCGAAGATCGGCCCGATCTCCCGGTATGCGACGGCGGCGATCGGCGGGGCGTAGCCGAAGAGCAGCAGCGCCTCCCCCGCCTCGGCGTCGCGCAGGCAACAGCGCAGCGGCTCCCCGCCGCCGGCCAGGCGCCCTTCGACGAGATGGCCGGCGGCGTCGCGGCCGGTCCGACGGACGAGGTCGAGCGCCGCGGCCGGCAGGGCCTGGACGCGGAAGGTGGTGGTGGTGGTCATGCGTCCAGCCTGGCCCGGCGGCGGCGCGGGTGCTGGCGGCGATCGGACCTGGCGCTGGGGACGGTCCGGGCTCCGGCCGCCGACGCGCCGCCGTCGGGACGGCAGCGCGACCGTCAGGCGCGGTAGACGGCGAGCTGAAGCTCGGTGACGCCCTGCTCCGGGGAGTCCTGGCAATAGTCCAGGTACACCTCACGGGCGAATCCGTCGGTGCGGTAGCCGTTCTCCTCGATCCACCGGGCGAGCACCTCGACGCTCTGCTCGACGTCGTCCATGGCGCCGTGATGGACGATCGTCGCGGCCGTGCCCACCGCGGGCAGATCACGTACCGCCAGGTCAGGACCTGCCGACACGCCGGCGCCGACGGTCACCCCGGCGTGCACGACGACCGCGTCGCCGTCGTCGTCGCCGGCGGGTTCGTACCAGGCGATGGCCGGGTCGGTCGGCGTGATCCCGGCCTCGGCCAGCCGGCGGAACAGCTCCGGGTAGAGCGGCTGGATCACCGGACCGATGTCCTGGCTCTCATAGCTGGGCGCGACGGCGGTCAGCTCCGCGAGGCGAACCGGCGCGATGTCCTTGAGGACGACATCCTGGGCGGTCATCCGACCCTCCGATTCGATCATCCGGAGCCTCGCCTCGACGGCCGCGAGCCGGGCGGTGTCGGCGGCCAGTTGCGCCGTCAGCTGACCGCGACGCAACCGCAGCATGCCTCGCAGCTCGGCCACGTCGACGGCGTCGTCCAGGATCGCCCGCACCTGCTCCAGCGTGAGACCCAGGTCCTTGAGGGCGAGCACCCGGTTGAGCCGACGCAGCTGGTCCGCCCGGTAGAAGCGGTAGCCGGTGTGCGCGTCGACGCTGGCCGGGCGGAGCAGGCCGATGCTGTCGTAGTGGCGCAGCATCCGCACCGACACGCGGCCCAGTCGGGCGAAGTCTCCGATGGTGAACATGGTCCCCTCACGCTCGTCCCTGACACGGTGTCAGAGTCAAGCGTCGGGTGGGTGCTCAGCCGACGGGTGAGCGGCGGGGCGGGCGGGGCCCGACCAGTCGGCGGACCATCGGCGCGGCGTTCCACCTCGCCGCCCCGACCAGGTCGCGGGCGTGTTCCAGGACCGTGTAGTCGGGCCGGTTCATCCCGTCGGCGATGGCCCGGTCCAGGTCGTTGCCGCAGCGGCTGAGCACGGTGTCGAAGTCACGGCGGACCGGTTCCAGCAGGTCGTAGCCGAACGACCGGTGCATCCGCGCGAACAGCGGCTTGTAGAGCCGGACCCGCTCGTGCAGCCCGGAGGAGTACGACATGGGGTTCTTCGGCCGCCGCAGGACGTAGTCGGGCAGCACGTCGGCGAACGCCCGCCGCACGATCCACTTCTCCTGGCCGTCGCGCACCTTCAGGTCCAGGGGCAGACGCATCGCCAACTCCACCACGCTGAGGTCGAGGAACGGCACCCGTGCCTCCACCGCGTGCCCCATGGCGGTCCGGTCGACCCGTTGCAACTCGGTACGGCACAGGTTACGGATGCGGTGCAGGAACAGCCGACGCGACGCGATCGGGTCGACCTGGCGGTACATCGGGTACCCGCCGAACAGCTCGTCGGAGCCGTCGCCGGTGAGCACCACCTTCACGCCGAGGTCGCGCAGCCGCCGGAAGATCGGCACCGAGACGACGGCGTTGATGATGTCGCCGTACTCGGTCAGCTCGGAGATCCGGATGGCCTCGCGGACGTCGGCCAGCCGGATGTCGCGTGGGCGCAGCTCGACCACCACGTGCGGCACGTCGAGGTCGGCGGCGAGCCGCCGGGCGTACGCCACGTCGGGGCTGTCCGGCACGCCGACCGTCACCGCCACGCAGTCCGGGTGGATGTCCCGCACCTGCCGCAGCGTCAACGAGCTGTCCAGCCCGCCGGAGAGCACCACCCCGACGGTCAGATCGGTCTCCACCCGCATCCGGATGGCGTCGGTCAGGGCAGCCCGGACGAGCAGGGTGGCCTCGTCCGGGTCGTCGATGACCGGCAGACCCGCGCCGATGGTGAGCAGGTCGACGTACGGGCGCAGCCGCACGGGCCCGTCCGGCTCGGCCCAGCCGTGGTGTCCGGGCGGCACCTCGGCGACCGGGGCGTGGTGCCCGACGAGCGCCTTCACCTCGGAGGCGAGGTGCAGGCAGCCGGGTCGCCGGGACCAGTACAGCGGTTTCACCCCGAGCGGGTCGCGGGCCAGGTACGCCCGACCGCTGGCGCGTTCGACGACCGCGAAGGCGTACTCGCCGCGCAGCCGCGTCACCGCGGATTCGCCCCACTGTTGGAACGCGGCCAGCAGCACCTCGGTGTCGCTGTCGGTGCGGAACACCTGCCCGAGCCGGGTGAGCTGCGCGCGCAACTCCCGGTGGTTGAAGATCTCGCCGTTGAAGCAGAGCAGCCAGCGCTCGTCGGTCGACGTCCAGGGCTGCACGGCCCGGTCACGGTCGACGACGCGCAGTCGGCGGGTGCCGGCGAGCAGCCCGCGTTCCAAGCGGGTCTCGGTGACCTCGCCGCGCGGGGCGAGGACGGCGAGCATCCGCCGGAAGGTCGCGGGGTCGGCCTCGGGGCCGAGGCTCAACGCGATGCCACACACGGGCTCAGACCCCCATCTCGGCCTCGTACGCCCGGCGCAGACGACGCCGGGCGGAGGGTGCGAGACACAGGTGCCAGGCCTGTCCCTCGTCGATCACGTTCAGCTCGCCGGCGTCCTGGCGGGCCAACAGCAGCTCCGCGAGGGTGTCGCGTGCGCCGAACCGCTCGAACCAGGCCAGCTCGACGTCGGCCGAGTAGCCGAGGCAGTGCCCGCTGGGCAGCATGGCGGCGTAGCCCAGGCGACGCAGCCGGTACTGGTGCTCGGTGCTGCGCACGAGGCTGGTCACCCACAGCGGCGGGGTGGCCGGCGGCGTGGCGGCGGCGAACTCCCGGCCGAGTTCGTTGAGCAGGGCCACCACCTCCCGGCGGGCCCGACGGAACAGCAGCCCGGCGGTGCGCGGGCTCGCGTCGGGTAGCAGTCGCCGACGCAGTCCGCGCGCGGCGCGGCCCAGGACGGTGGTGGGCTGCTCCTGGTACCGGAAGCGCAGCAGGTCCCGGCGGCGCAGCCACTCCAGGTCGACGAGGTCGGCGCTGCCGTTGACCTGGTCGTCGGTGACGAAGATCGGGGCGTCCTGCCACCACAGCACGTCGATGCGGGAGAGCAGGTAGATCCGGACCAGCGCGGTGAGGTCCCGCGCCGAGGTGCGTTCGTTCGGCTGGTAGCGGGCCATCTCCAGCAGCAACGTCTCACGCGCGCCGAGCAGACCCTGCGGGGTGGCGTCGAGGACGGCCGCCAGGGCCGGCTCGCGCAGCCGCTCGTCGATGAGCACCTGGCGGGCCCGGGTGCTGGTGGCGTCGGCCAGGGCGCCCACCTCGACCAGCAGGTCGGCCACCGCCGCCCGGTAGGCGGCGAGGTCGGGCGCGGCGGCGGGCAGCCGGCGGGCGGCGGCGCTGGGTGGCCGGCGGCGGGCGGGGGCGGCGGGCGACGCGGGCGGTCCGGGCTGCTGCCCCGGACTACGGCTGGGCACTCGCATGACGGGGTCCCTTCTCCGGCCACGGCGCTGGGTAAATCACCCTGAAACACACCGTAATCATCGGGACCGGCAGAGACCGAACAATCCTCCGATTTACCCCTGAACGGACGCGACCACCATCGCAGGCCGGCGGGGCCCGTCAGTCGCCCGGCACCAGGTCCTGCACCTCGGCGTACGACGGCAGCCCCGGCGGTGCGGTGAACCCTCCGGCGCGGACGGCGTCGGCGGCGGTGACCGCAGCACCCAGCGCGGCCCGGAACAGCAGGGAGCCGGTGCTGACCCGGGCCACGCCGGCCCGGCCAAGCTCGGTCAGTCCGGGCCCGCCCGGCTGGTACAGCGCGTTGACCGGCGCGTCGAGCCGCTCGGTGAGCAGGCGCAGCGTCGCCTCGTCGACGACGCCCGGCACGAAGATGCCGTCCGCGCCGGCCGCCCGGTAGGCGCGAGCGCGGGCGAGGGCCTGCGGCAGCGGGTCGGCCACGTTCAGCCACCACGGGTCGGTGCGCGCGTTCACGAACAGGTCCGGCACCGCCGCCTTCACCGCCGCGATCTTCTCCGCGACGCACTCGGGATCGGCAAGCGTGCCGTCGGAGCGCCCGTCCTCCAGGTTGATCCCGACCACACCGAGGCCGGCCAACTCCGCCACGTACCCGGCGACCTGGGCCGGGTCGTCGCTGAACCCGGCCTCCACGTCGACGCTGAGCAGCACCGGCAACCGGGCCAGCCGGCGAGCCAGGGCCAGGGTCTCCTCGGCGGTGGCCGCCACGCCGTCGGGAAGGCCCGCGGTCGCGGCGACCCCGAGGCTGGTGGTGCCGACCGCCGGATGGCCACGCGCGGCGAGCGCCGCCGCCGAGGCGTGGTCCCAGGCGTTGGGCAACAGCAGGGGACGGCCGGTGTGGTGCAGGGCATGGAACGCGGCACGGCGCTCGATCATCGGACGCTCACCTCCACGGTGGTCGGGACGCGCAGGGTCGGGTGCGGCTCGTGGCGCAGCGGAGTCGGGGTGCGCCGACAGCGTTCCCGCAGCACGTCGAGCACCCCGCCGGCCAGCGCGAGGGCATGCCGGTCACCGGGGCAGCCGCGCTCCCCCGCGCCGAAGGTGAGCAGACCGGCGCCCGGCCGGCCGGGTCGGAACGTCTCCGGCTCGGCGAACGCCCGCGGGTCACGGTTGGCCGCGTCGAAGCGCAGCAGCACCGCGCTGCCGGCCGGCAGGTCGCGTCCGCCCAGTCGTACCGCGTCGACGGTGACCCGTCGGGTGGCCCGGACCGGGGGGTCGAGGCGCAGCACCTCGGTCAGCAGGTCGGCGGTCCTCGCCGTGATCGGGACGGCCGGGCTCAGCAGGTGGTGGGCGGCGGCGCCGATCAGGCCGGCGGTCGCGTCGCACGCCTGGACCAGCAGACCGATGAGGTTCGCCCGTACCTCCAGCGGGGCCGGCGGGCAGATCGCCAGCAGCGCCGCCACCGCTCGGTCGGCCCGCTCGGCCAGCGCCGGATCAACCCCCGGGTGGTACGCCGCGGCGACGACCGCGACCGCCGTCCCGGCGGCTGCCGGATCGACGAGACCGAGCTGGTCGGCCAGCACCCGCAGTGGCACCGGCCGGGCCAGTTCACGCATCACGTCAAGGTGGTCACCCGCCCGGTCGAGGAGGGCGACGGTCAGCCGGGCCGCCTCGTGCCGCAGCTCGTCCGGGTTCAGCTCGGCCAGCGCGGTCACCCCGATCGCGCGGCGCTCGGCGTGCCGCTGAGGCGGGCTGAACCTGCTCACCGAGGCGCGCAGCCAGGCGAGCGTGCCGGGCGGACCGCTGTCGACGGCTGGCACCCGGAACGCCGGGTCGGTCAGCGCCGCCCAAACGTCGGCGTGCCGGGTCACCCACCACCCCTTGCCCGGCTCGAAGGCGGGCGGGCCGCACGCCGGCGTTCCCGCAACGGGCGCGATGTCAGGCCAGATGTCGATCACCGCCCGACCGTAGAGCCCGAACCGTTCGCTCCCCACCGAACCGTCCCGCACCGCGCCCCACCGGACAGAATCGTGCGTGATCCGGGATGTCGTGCCGCGCCGGAGCGCGGCGGCCGGCGGGTCAGGCTCGGCCGCTGGACGGCGCCGGGGGCGTGCCGGGAACGAGGGTGCTGACGGGCACGCCCAGGCTCTCGGCCAGGGCTGCGCGGCCGATCGGGGTGAGGCGTACCGCCCGGCCGGCGCCCTGGGTGATCCAGCCCAGATCGGAGAACTGGCGGCAGAGTGCCGCGCCGAGCGCTCCGGCGAGGTGCGGCCGACGCTCCGTCCAGTCCAGGCAGTCGCGGACCACCGGTCGGCGGGCGGCGCGCAGCACGTCCACCGGTACGCCCAACTCGCTCACCCAGGCCCACCCGTCACGCGTCAGCGCCAACCCACTGGACCGGTCCAGCCGGCCGGCGGCCAGCAGTGCGTCGTACATCAGCACGCCCAGCCGCCCGGCGAGGTGGTCGTAGCAGGTCCGGGCGTACGCCAGGGCGGCGGTGGCACGCGCCGCGCGCAGGGACGTGGTCGGCGCGGGCGGGGTCGGCGCGTGCCCGGCAAGGTCCTCGATCAGCTGGGCCACCGACGGCCCGGCCAGGCGCAGGTAGCGGTGCCGGCCCTGCCGTTCCTCGACGAGCAGCCCACCCCGGACCAGGCGGGTGAGGTGGTCGCTGGCTGTCGACGGGGCGACGCCGGCACGTCGGGCCAGCTCGCCGGCGGTCCAGGCCCGGCCGTCGAGCAGCGCCACGCAGATGCCCGCTCGGGTGCCGTCGGCCAACAGGGCGGCCAGCTCGGCCATTCCCCGGCCGTCGGTGCCAGTACTCATCGACCCAGTCTAGGGAGACGCCACCGCAGACTCTTTACAACGTTGTATCCAACGTTGTAAGAACGGAGGGCACACCGCCCACTCCCCCGAGGCAGGTCCACATGCGACATCTCCGCCGCGGCGGCGCGCTCGCCGCCGTGCTCGGTCTGCTCCTGGCCGTGTCCCCGTCCACGTCGGCCGCCGGATCCGACGGCCCGTCCCGCTACCGCAATCCGATCTCCGCCGACGTCGGCGACACCTTCGCCGACCCCGTGATCGTCCGCGGCGACGACGGCTTCTGGTACGCCTACGGCACCACCGACCCGCTGCGCGAGGGCGAGGGCGTCTTCCACCGGGTGCCCACCGCCCGCTCGGCCGACCTGGTCGACTGGACGTACGTCGGTGACGCGTTCGGCCCCGACCAGCGCCCGCCCTACGCGGCGCCCGGCGCGGCGTACTGGGCGCCGGACGTCCGCCGCCTCGGCGACCGCTGGGTCATGTACGTGACGGTCACCGACACCACCGTCTCCACCGAGGGCAGCGACTACGCGATCGGGGCGGCCACCGCCCCCACCCCCGCCGGGCCGTGGACGTTCGCCGACCAGCCCGTCGTCGCCCCGCGCCCCGGCGGCGGTGGCGGCTGGCTGTGGACCATCGACCCGAGCCAGTTCACCGACGTCGACGGCCGCAGCTACCTCTACTACGGCAGCTACTACGGCGGCATCTCGGTCACCGAACTCAGCCCGGACGGCCTGCGCGCGGTCGGCGCACCGACGCTGGTGGCGATCGACAACAAGTTCGAGGGCAGCTACGTGCTGCGCCACGACGGCTGGTACTACCTGTTCGCCTCCACCGCGAACTGCTGCGCCGGCCCGGCCACCGGCTACTCCGTCCAGGTCGGACGCGCACGCAGCCCGCGCGGCCCGTTCACCGACCGCGACGGCGTCGCCCTGACCGCGTCCCGGGCCGGTGGCACGCCGGTGCTCACCCAGAACGGCAACCGCTGGATCGGCACCGGGCACAACGGGTTCCTCACCGACCTGTCCGGCCAGGACTGGATCGTCTACCACGCCATCGACCGGGCCGACCCGTACCTCGACGAGCCCTTCGGCATCAACGAGCGCCCCATGCTGCTCGACCGGCTGGACTGGATCGACGGCTGGCCGACGGTCAACGCCGGCGCGGGCCCGTCCGAGGGCACCCGACCCGCACCGGTCACCACCGGCCGCGTCGACGAACGCTTCGACACCGCGAGCCTCACCGGCTGGCAGCGCGCCGGCCAGTGGCGGGTCACCGACGGCCGGCTCAGCGGCAGCGGCGCGCTCACCAGCCGTACCACAGTCGGCGGGGACGTGCGCGCGGAGGCCGACCTGCGGCTCACCGGCGCGACCAGCGCCGGGGTCACCCTCGGCGATCGGGTCGAGGTCCGGGTGGACGCCGCCGCCGGCCGGCTGGTCGCCCGCGACGGCCGCCGCCAGGCCAGCGCGCCGCTGCCCGCCGGGCTCGACCTGGGTGATCGACACAACCTGGCCATCGAGGTACGCGGACAGCAGCTCACGGCCGAGCTGAGCCCTGCCCGCCTCGGTGACCAGCTCGCCGTGGTGTCCCTGCGGCTGGACCGCCCGGTCGCCGGCCGACCCGGGCTGACGGCCACCGGCGGCACGGCCGAGTTCGACAACGTCAGCGTGGCGCGGCTGTACCAGCCGGCCAGGCGGGCCGTGCCCGAGCCCCGGGTCGGTGCGCCGCTGCCGGCGTACTCCGACGAGTTCGGCGGCGGGCTCGACGACGACTGGCAGTGGGTACGCGCGGACCCGGCGGCCACCGTCGCCGACGGGGCGCTGCGCTGGCCCGTGCAGGCCGCCGACCTGACCGGCACCGGCAACACGGCCGGCGTGCTGCTGCGCGACGCTCCGCAGGGTGACTACGTCGCCGAGACGAAGGTGACGCTGGACCTGGGCGAGGAGACGGTCCGCAACTACCAGCAGGCCGGGCTGGTCGCCTACGTCGACGACGACCGGTTCGCCCGGCTGACCCAGGTGGCGATCTGGAACACCCGGCAGGTCGAGTACGGCTACGAGCTGCCCTTCGCCGGCCAGCCGGTGTACGGCGGCAGCATCGTCGGCACACCGGCCACCACCACCTGGCTACGCCTCGCACACCACGTCGACCGGGCCACCGGGGAGCACGAGTTCCGGGCCGGCTCCAGCTCAGACGGGCGTACCTGGACGTGGGGCGCGGTGTGGACGTTCCCGGCCGACACCACCCCCCGGATCGGGCTGGTCGCGCACGGCGGCGCCGAGCCGGCCGTCACCGCCGAATTCGACTACCTGCGCTTCTACCGCTGACGCAACGGCCTGGTCGGCCGCACGCGGGAGCGCCTCGGCGATCGGTGGCAGTTCAGCAGTGCGACCCTCGGCGTGTCGGACTGCTCAGCTGCCACCGATCGCGCAAGGAGCCCTTCAACAGCGCCGGCGACGTCATCGGAGCGGGGTCACCGTCCGGTCCGTACCGTCGTAGCTGCGGGCGGCGACGAACGCGCCCGTCGGGCGCTGCCCACCGGTCACGGCGCGGGCCATCCGCAGGTCCGCGTCGCGGAACCGCAGCGCCAGGCTGAGGTGCGGCACCCACGCTCCCGGGGCGTGCCAGGGACGGTGCCCGTCGGCCTGGTCGAGGACGTCCCAGACGGCGGCGTGCAGCGCGGTCAACGCCGGCGTGGGCCGTACGAGCCAGACCAGCGGGGCGCTGCCGTCGAGGACGACGACCCGGTCGAGCGTCACCGGCACCGGCAGCGCGGCGTCGAACAACTCGGCCAGGCGGTGCTCGACACCGGGCGGGAACTCGTCCACGGCCGCCATGGTCAGATGCGGCCGGTTCGTCGGATGGATGTTGCGGGCCAGGCTGGGCAACCCGGCGGCCGCCAACCGCACCCAGGCCGTCCGGATCGCGGCGTCCAACCCGGGCGAGCAGACCAATTCCACCGTACGCACGCAGACACGCTAGCCCGAACGCGTCACCGGTCCCGGCCGTACAGGTGACTGGCCCCGCCGGCGGCCGTCGGGTTGACCGCGCCCATGACCCGCGCTCGGATCGTCAGGTCGAACGCGGCGACGGCGGTGATGGTCGCCGCGCCCAGCAGACCCACAGCCAGTGGCGGGAGTTGTGCCGCCACCGGGCTCAGGATCAGGCAGCCCACCACAGCCGTGAGGCAGTACTTGGTCAGCTGGCCAAACACCCATGCCTCGAAGATCAGCCGCCCGACGAGGAAGAGCAGCGGACCGACCAGGATCGCGACCACGTCACCGGCCGACATCTGCCCTGCGGGCGCCTTCAGCATCAGCTCCCCGCCGATGCCGGTGAGCAGGATGCCCGCCACCATCAGCAGGTGGGTGTAGCCGGCCCGCAGGTTGACCCGGTACGGGTCGGCGGATTCGTTGATCTTCACGGCGAGGTTGCTCGTCGTTCGATAGAAGTACGTCCACCAGAGGAAGACGACCGTCCAGAAGGCGAGCAGGAAGATCACGGCCTGCGCGGCGGCAACCCAGCTGGGCTCCTCGGCCAGGGTCGACGACAGACGGCCGAGGGTGAAGATGAAGACGAGGTCGAAGAACAGTTCGACGGCGCTTGCCCGGACCGGGTTGACCAGGCCCGCCGCGACCTTCCTGGGCATCAAGCCATCATTGCATCCAATTCGGACACGAGGGCCTGACTTGTCCCATCGGTCAGCGCTGGGCCCGCGCGAAGGCCACGAAGCCCCGCCACACCTCCGGCGCGAAGGTCAACGTCCCACCGTCACGGTCCTTCGTATCCCGAACGAGAACGACCCCCGGCAGATTGTCGGCGACCTCCACGCAGGCCCCGCCGTTGTTGCCGCTCTTGGTGCTCTTACGCCACTGCGCACCGATCAGGTCCATGAGGATGCCGCTTCCCTGAGCAGGTCTAGGGACTGTCCGCGAGAGAGAGCCTCCCCACGAATGCGTTCCCATCGTCGGTCAAGGGTAGCAATTTCTGCCTGCTGCTCAGATATTTGCGCCTGCGCCTGTCCGTCGATGTGGGCGACGCGTCCGCCGCCTTCCAGCTCGGCGAGGATGAACGGACCACCCAGGCCCGGGTACATGCCGACCACTGTCGGCACCACATAGACCTGCACCGACGGGAGTTGAGCGCACGCCACGAGATGCTCACACTGGTCGCGCATCAGATCCCGGTCGCCGTACGCCGACCGCCGCACAATGGCCTCGTCCAGCACTGCGATCAGAAGGGGTGGCCGGTCGCGGTGGAGGACGCCCTGTCGTCCGAGACGGGCCTGCACAAGATGATCGACGTCCTCGGTAGACAACGATTCTCCGGCCAGTGTCGCCCGTGCGTATGCCTCGGTCTGCAAGAGGCCGGGCACCCAGGCCAGCTCGTACCAGCGCAGAGCGACGGCCTCACGTTCAATGTCGGCCCATGGCCGGAACCAGGCTGGTTCGCGGCGCTTCAGGATGTCCGGCCACAGCTCGGTTACCTCTCGGCCGAGGATCGCCGCGACCTGGGCGCGGTGTCGGGTCTGCGGGATCCGTCCAGGGTTTGCCCAGCGGGCGGCGGTCTTCGGGTCGACGCCCGTTTGAGCGGCGAGGGAGTCGGCCGTCTCACCGCACTGGGTCATGGCCTCCACGACGGCGTGGTTCATCCGCTGTCCTCCCAGGATATCCCGAACGTCCTACCGCCATAGTGCAACGCAGTGTAGTTGGGCCGCAACAGTCGGCAGGGTGTTGGTGGAACGGCGCGGCCGGCAGGGACCCGAGACCCGGCGGACGCGTTCGCAACGGAGCCGTCCCTGGGGATGACGCTCAGGGGCGGCTCCCTCCACCTCGGAAGGAGCGCGACGTGTCAGAGGATGTCGCGGCGAATGCCCGCACGATCAGGGTCGGAGACGTTCTGTACCTGACCCGTGCCGCCAGTCCGCAGTTCGTCCGCCCGCTCACCCTGCGGGTCGTACGCGAGTTGACCGACCGCCACACCTACCACGGGTGGACGTGGGTCGAGGGGTACGAGCTGGGTCGCGGCGGCCTGGCCGTGGCGAAGCGGGAGGTGTTCGTCCTCCGCGACGGGCTGCGGTGGCTGTCCGTGGGGCCCGAGCGCGGCCCGGCTCGGGGGCCGGCACGCACGGGAGCATCCGGGTGAGGCGGCGCGCCCTCCCCCACCTGCCGACCCGTCCCACCTGGCGGTGCCAGTCGTGCGGGATCGCCTGGCCCTGCTCGGCGGCGAAGCTGAGTCTCCTCGGCGAGTACCGCGAGAACCGAGCGGCCCTGCTGGTCCACCTGACAGCCCTGAGGGACGAGGCCGCCGAGCATCATTCCGGCATGTCCACGCCAGATCTCGACGATCGGTTCGTCGCCTGGGCGCGTTGCCGGTAGCCGAGCCTTTCGAAGGCCCGGTGTTGCGTGGGGTGAAGCAGAGCAAAGGGGTGACGACAGGTCAGAGCCAGCCGTTGTCCCGGGCGGTCCGCACCGCCTCGGCACGGTCGGTCGCGCCGAGCTTCTGCACGGCGGCGGAGAGATGGTTGCGCACGGTGCCGGTGGACAGGTGCACCCGGCGGGCGATCACGGCGACCGGTGCGCCGAACTCGGCCAGCCGCAGCGTCTCCAGTTCGCGGGGCGTCAGCGGGCACGCCGGCAGCGTCAACGCGTCGGCGGCCAGGGACGGGTCGACGTACCGGCCGCCGGCATGCACCCGGCGGATCACGTCGGCGAGCGCGCCACCGGGCGAGCCCTTGGGCAGGAAGCCTCGGGCGCCGGCGGTCAGCGCCTGGCGCAGGTGACCCGGCCGGCCGTGCCCGGTGAGGACCACCACCGCACACTCGGGCCGCGCTCGGGCCAGTTCGGCGGCGACCGCGATGCCGTCCAGGCCGGGCATCTCCAGGTCCACGACGGCCACGTCCGGGCGGTGCGCGAGCGTCGCCGTGACCGCCGTCGGCCCGTCGGCGGCGTGTGCCACCACCTCGATGTCCGGCTCCAGACCGAGCAGCGCGCCGACGGCGACCCGGATCAGGTCCTCGTCGTCGGCGAGCAGGACGCGGATCACGTCACCACCGGCACGGTGGCCTCGAGCGTGAACACGGCGTCCTCCCGGCGTACCCGCAGATCGCCGCCGGCGGCGGCGAGCCGGTCGGCCAGGCCGCGCAGGCCGTGGCTGTGCGCGTCCGGGCCCCGGTCGTCGGCGCCGTCGTTGACCACAGTCATCCTGGCCACGTCGTCCTCCCGGTCGATGTGGATCCGGCACCAGTCGGCCCGGCTGTGCCGCAGCACGTTCGTGCCGGCCTCGCGCAGCACCGCCGCCAGTTCGGTGGCGGCGGACTGCGGCAGGTCCGCCGGCGGCGGCCCGACCGTGCACCGTACGCCGCAGGACCGCAGCACCCCCACGATCGCGGTGAGCTGTTCGTCGAGGTCGACGACGCGGTAGCCGTGCACGGTCTCGCGTACCTCGGTCAGCGCCGACGCGGCGAGTCGCTGCACCTCGGCGGCCTCCCGGCCGGCCCGTTGTGGGTCGACCGGGGCGAGCCGGGCGGCGAGTTCGGCCTTCAGGGCGATCACCGTGAGGCGGTGGCCCAGCACGTCGTGCACGTCGCGGGCGAAGCGCAGCCGCTCCTCGGCGGCGGCCAGCCGGGCCTGCGCCGCCTGGCCCTGCCGGGCGTCCACCAGGAGGTCCCAGAACCAGACCTGCAAGCCGTTGACTGCCGCGACGGCCACCCCGATCCCGCCGGTCACCGCCAGGTGGCGGGCGACGGAACCACCGGTCCACCCGGCGACGGCCACCGACACCAGCAGGACGGCTGCCGCCACCGCGAGCGCGGCCGGTGGCCGGACGAGCAGCGGCGCCATGCCGATCAGCGCCGCCCCGAGCCAGGCCCAGGTCGGCCAGGCGCCGGCCGCCACCGGCCCCACCAGCGGAACGGTCAGCACCGCCGCCCCGGCCAGACCCAGGTGGGCGCGGCGACGCCAGCGCCTGTCGAGCCACGGCGTCACGGCCGCGTACAGCACGGCGGTCTGGGCGATCACGAAGGCGAGAACGCCGACCGCGCCGAGCACCGCCCTGCCCGCATCGGGCTCGCGGGCCAGGCCGACCGCGGGCAGCAGAACACTCGCCCAGACGCCGGTGACGAGCGACAGCAGCGTCGCCTGGCGGGCCCGGCGCAACCGGCGGTCCGCCCGGGGAGTCCCCGCCTCGCTCAGCACGCACCGATCCTAGGACCGCCCCGCGCACGGTCCACCCCTGCGAGATGTCACGGTCGAACCGTGCGGCCCGCACGATCTTCCGATGACGGACGCATCTGCCCTTGCCGCCGCGCCGCCGGCAGGGTCGAGGCATGAACAAGACACAGATGTACGCGGACACCGCACCCGTCGTACCGTCGGCCGCGCCCGTGCCGACCGGTCAGCCGGCGCCCCCGGTCCCGGCGGCGACCGGCGGCAGGCGGGGGTGGTGGTGGCACCTCGGCGAGATGGCGATCGCGATGCTCGTCGGGATGCTGCTGCTCGGCCCGCTGTGGGACGCGGCCGGCACCCTGCTCGGGGTGAACGCGACGTTGGCTCGCCCGGAGGTGGCCGCGCTGGTGATGGCCACGAACATGACCGTCGGCATGACCGTGTGGATGCGTCACCGGGGGCACCGCTGGCGTGGGGTGGGCGAGATGGCCGCCACGATGTACGTTCCGTTCCTGCTGCTGCTCGTGCCGTTTCGGGCCGGTCTGCTGGACGGCGACGCCCTGCTGCTCGGCGGGCACCTGCTGATGGTGCCGGCCATGGTGCTGGTGGCGGTCCGCCACCGGCACCACACACCGACGGCGGTACGCCGGCACCCGGCCGGGGTGGCGCTCGCCCGCCGTTGGCCGACCGGGCTCGCGCTGCTGATGACCGTCGACATGTGGGTCGACCCGGGGGTGCTCAGCCCGTGGACGATGCTGGTGCTGCCCGGCGGCTACCTGGTGATCGGCGTGGCCCGGCGGACGCTGCGCGGGCCGGGCGTGCTCGCCACTCAACTCGCCGGTCTGGCGGCCTGGGTCGCCCTGACGCTGGTCGCCGTCGCGGCGGGCGGACGGACCGCCGCGTGGCTGGTGGCGTTCGGGTGGCTGACGCACGCAGGCTGGGACCTGGTGCACCACCGCACCGGCCGGGTGGTGCCACGCGCCTACGCCGAGTGGTGCGGGGTGCTCGACGCGGCCCTCGCGGCGGTGATGGTGCTGGCGATCCTGACCGCCGCCGGCTGACCCGGGTGCGCTCTTGTGCCGGTCGGCGCAGCGGCCCGGACGGCGGAATGAAAGGCTTGGCACATGAGTTCCGCACCTGCACAGCACGATGCACCGACTGACGCACCGACTGACGCCACCCCCGCCGGCACCGAAGAGGTGTACGCCTTCACCGAGCTGGGGCTGCGACCCGAGCTGCTGGGCGCGTTGGCCGCCCTCGGCTACGAGGAGCCGACCCCCATCCAGCGGGAGGCTATCCCACCGCTGCTGGAGGGTCGGGATCTGCTGGGTCAGGCCGCCACCGGCACCGGCAAGACGGCGGCGTTCGCGCTGCCACTGTTGAACCTCATGACGGCCCACCGCGACGGCGGGGACCCGGTGGCGCTGGTGCTGGTGCCAACGCGGGAGCTGGCGGTGCAGGTGTCCGAGGCGTTCCACCGCTACGGCAAGGACCTGGGCGCGCGAGTGCTGCCGATCTACGGTGGGCAGCCAATCGGGCGGCAGCTACGGGCCCTGGACATGGGCGTCGACGTGGTGGTGGCCACCCCGGGTCGTGCCCTCGACCACATCGCCCGGGGCACCCTGCGCCTCGGTGGCCTGGCCACCGTCGTGCTCGACGAGGCCGACGAGATGCTCGACATGGGCTTCGCCGAGGACATCGAGGCGATCCTGGAGCACGCCCCCGCGCAGCGCCAGACGGTGCTGTTCTCGGCCACCATGCCGTCCCGGATCGACGGGATGGCCCGCCAGCACCTGCGCGAGCCGGTCCGCATCGAGATCGGCCGGGAGCCGACGGTGGCCGGCGAGGCGCCCCGGGTGCGGCAGAGCGCGTACATCGTGACGCGCGCGCACAAGCCGGCCGCGCTGGGCCGGGTCCTGGACGTCGAGTCGCCCACGGCGGCGATCGTGTTCTGCCGCAGCCGCGAGGAGGTGGACCGGCTGACCGAGACGATGAACGGCCGGGGCTACCGCTCCGAGGCGCTGCACGGCGGGATGAGCCAGGAGCAGCGCGACCGGGTGATGGGCCGGCTGCGGGCCGGCACCGCCGACCTGCTGGTCGCCACCGACGTGGCCGCCCGTGGGCTGGACGTCGAGCAGCTCACCCACGTGGTCAACTACGACGTGCCGTCGGCGCCGGAGTCGTACGTGCACCGGATCGGTCGGGTGGGCCGGGCCGGTCGGGAGGGCGTGGCGATCACCCTCGCCGAGCCGCGTGAGCACCGGATGCTCAAGACCATCGAGCGGGTGACCGGCCAGCGGATCACCATCGACAAGATCCCCACCGTGGCCGACATGCGGACCCGCCGGCTGGAGCTGACCCAGGCGGCGCTGCGGGAGAGCCTGCTGGAGGACGACCTGGACCCGTTCCGGGTGATCGTGGAGACGCTGACCGACGAGTTCGACCTGATGGAGGTCGCGCTCGCCGCGGTGAAACTGGCGCACGAGGTGACGTCCCCCGGCTCCGACGACGAGGAGGAGATCCCGCAGGCGCCGGTGCGCGGCCCGCGCGAGGGTCGGCCGGAGGCCGGTGGCCGGGGCGGCGACCGGCGCGGCGGGGGTCGGCCCCGCTCGGGCGGTGGCAACACCGTCCAGGTCTTCGTCGGCCTGGGCCGGCGCGCGGGCGTGCGCCCGCAGGATCTGGTCGGCGCGATCACCGGCGAGACCGGGATCCGCGGCCGGGACATCGGCTCGATCGAGATCGCCGACCGTTTCTCCCTGGTGGAGGTGCCGCAGGGGGTGGCCGACGAGGTGATCTCCGGGCTGCGCTCCAGCACCATCAAGGGCCGCAAGGCCACGGTTCGTCGCGACCGCGGCGGCGAGGGGCGCTGAGCGCGCCGCCGGCGACCGCCGGGGTACGACGGTCGCCGGCGAAAGGCTCAGAAGGAGTACGGCCCGAATCGGCCCCACGCCACCAGGGCGGCGAGGACGAGCAGCACGACGCAGGTGATCGCGCCCTGGATCTCCAGCTTGCGTCGGTCGCCGGTGCGCGTCTTCATGTCGCGCAGGTGCACCAGGATGCCGCCGACCATGACGATGACCAGCCCGACGGCGGCGAGCGGGGTGAGCACGGTGGCGATGCCGGTGAGGGCGGGCAGCACGAGCCCGATGGCGGCCAGCAGCTCGACGGCGCCGAGGGCCTTGACCTGGGTCGGCGGGACCGGGTCGACCCAGCCCATCCGGTCGCGCAGCTTCTCCTTGGGTTGGGTCAGCTTGGCCAGGCCGGCGCCGGCGAAGACGACGGCGAGCAGGATCTGGATGATCCAGAGCACCAGGTTCACGGGGGTTTCCTCCGGGGGAACCGCCTCGCGGCGGAGAGGTGATTGAGGGTTCAAGCGAGACAGTAGACCCCTGTGCGCGTACATCAATGGCCCCCGCCGTCAGAAGACGGCGGGGGCCATTGGTTCGGAGCGTCAGACCTTGAAGAGCGCCGGACCGTCCAACGCCTCGACGTCGGCCGGGCGCAGCGCCAGGGCGAGCACGTCGGCCACGTCGGCCAGGGTGTGCACGGTCAGCGCCTCGCGCACCTCGGTCGGCAGGTCGTCCAGGTCCGGCTCGTTGCGCGCCGGGATGATCACCTCGGTGAGGCCGGCCCGGTGCGCGGCGAGCAGCTTCTGCTTCACCCCGCCGATCGGCAGCACCCGACCGGAGAGCGTCACCTCACCGGTCATCCCGAACTCAGGGCGGACCGGGCGGCCGGTGACCAGCGACGCCAGGGCCGTGACCATGGTGATGCCGGCGCTCGGACCGTCCTTGGGCACCGCGCCCGCCGGGAAGTGGACGTGGATCCGGCGCCCGGCCAGGACGTTCGGGTCGATGCCGAACCGCCGCCCGTTGGAGCGCAGGTAGGAGAGCGCGATGTGCGCCGACTCCTTCATGACGTCGCCGAGCTGGCCGGTCAGGGTCAGCCCCGGCTCGCCCTCCATGCTCGTCGCCTCGATGAAGAGCACGTCTCCGCCGGCGCCGGTGACGGCGAGGCCGGTGGCCACGCCGGGCACCGCGGTGCGCTCGGCCGACTCATGGGTGAACTTCGGCCGCCCCAGGTAGCCGGTGAGGTTGTCGGTGTCGACGCGTACCGGCGACGGGTCGGTCGCCAGCGTCACCGCCACCTTGCGCAGGATCTTGGCCAGCGCCCGTTCGAGCTGCCGGACGCCCGCCTCCCGGGTGTACTCCCCCGCGATCAGCGCCAACGCCTCGTCGGCGACGCTCACCTCGTCGGCGGTCAGACCGGCCCGCTCCCGCTGCCGGGGCAGCAGGTGGTCGCGGGCGATGGCGACCTTCTCGTCCTCGGTGTAGCCGTCCAGGGTGACCAGCTCCATCCGGTCCAGCAGGGGGCCGGGGATGGACTCCACCACGTTCGCGGTGGCCAGGAACAGCACGTCGGACAGGTCCAGGTCGACCTCCAGGTAGTGATCCCGGAAGGTGTGGTTCTGCGCCGGGTCGAGCACCTCCAGCAGGGCGGCGGCCGGGTCACCGGCGTAGCCGGCGGCCAGCTTGTCCACCTCGTCGAGGAGCACGACCGGGTTCATCGAGCCGGCCTCGCGCAGCGCGCGCACGATCCGGCCGGGCAGAGCGCCCACGTAGGTACGCCGGTGACCGCGGATCTCCGCCTCGTCGCGGACGCCGCCGAGCGACACCCGGACGAAGTTGCGCCCGAGCGCCCGGGCCACGGACTCGCCGAGGCTGGTCTTGCCGACCCCGGGAGGACCGGCGAGGGCGAGCACCGCGCCGGAGCCGCGACCGCCGACCACGCCGAGGTTGCGCTCGGCCCGGCGGTTGCGCACCGCGAGGTACTCCAGGATGCGGTCCTTCACGTCGGCCAGGCCGGCGTGGTCGGCGTCGAGCACCGCCCGGGCCGCGGCCAGGTCGGTGTTGTCCTGGGTACGCGTACCCCACGGCATTTCCAGCACGGTGTCCAGCCAGGTGCGGATCCAGCCCGCCTCCGGGGAGGCGTCACTGGCCCGCTCCAGCTTGCCGACCTCGCGCATCGCCGCCTCGCGGACCTTGTCCGGCAGGTCGGCGCTCTCCACCCGGGAGCGGTAGTCGGCCGAGCCGTCGGGCTCGTCCTCGCCCAGCTCCTTGCGGATCGCGGCGAGCTGCTGGCGCAGCAGGAACTCCCGCTGCGACTTCTCCAGGCCCTCGCGGACGTCGCTGTTGATCTGCTCGGTGACCTCCTGCTCGGCCAGGTACGCCTTGACCCAGCCGACCAGCAGCTCCAGCCGGGCGGTGACGTCCGGCGCGGCGAGCAGCTCGGTCTTCTGGTCCAGGGTCAACCAGGGCGCGTAGCCGGCCGAGTCGGCCAGCTCGGACAGGTCGGTCATCCGCTCCACCGCGTCGATGACCTGCCAGGCGCCTCGCTGCTGGAGCACGGAGGTCACCAGGGCGCGGTACTCGCGGGCGAGTTCCCGGGCACGGCCGGCGGGAGCGGGTTCGTCGAGTTCGGTCGCCTCGACCCAGAGGGCCGCGCCGGGGCCGGGCACGCCGGAGCCGATCCGGGCCCGGGACAGGCCACGGACCACGGCGGCAGGCTCACCGTCGGGCAGCCGGCCGACCTTCTCGATGGTGGCGACCACGCCGACCGGGCCGTACTCGCCGTCGATACGCGGCACGGCCAGCAGCTTGCGGTCGCCGGTCGTCCGGGCCGCGTCGATGGCGGCCTGGGTGGTCGGGTCGAGGGTCACCGGGATGACCATGCCGGGCAGCAGCACGGCGTCGGTCAGGGGAAGTACCGGAAGAGTTGCCATCGAACACCTGCTATCGCGTTGAGTTGAGCGTGTCTCACTCAAGTAACAAAGCGTTCCCCTTGTTCCGAGGTGTGACCCAGACCACTGCCCGGTGCCGGCGGGCGAATCGGCAGCACCAGCTCCCGGACCGCCCGGATGCCGCCGGCAAGCGCCACGGCGACGGGAATGGCCAGGCTGGTCAACGACAGGGCGAGCACCACCCGGGCGGGCAGCCCGACACCGACGGCGAGCGCGGTCAACACCGTGCAGACCGCCAGCTTCACCCGGGTACGCGACAGCGGGACCACGGCGGTGTCCCGGACGGGCGCGACGACGGACATGCGCTTCTCCCTCTCGTTTCCTGGGTGGGCCGGTCCCGTCCCGTGCGGGGCGGGCGACCCGACGAGACGATCTCAGGTGAGCTTGCTCGTGACGGTGTCCACGGCGCTGCCGGCCATGCCCGGGTTGGTGCCGTACAGCCGCGGGTCACCGGGCGGCAGCACCGGCTCGGGGGCGTTCGCGCGCGGATTGTCGTCGTAGCGGAACTCGCCCCTGCCGTCCGGCGCGGGCCCGGACGCCCAGCGCCCCTGGGCGGCGTCGGTGCCGGAGGAGAAGCCCAGGTAGGTGTAGCCGAACTCGTCGGTGAACTGTCCGGAATCCGGGAAGGCGTCCGGCACCGGCATGTCCTCCAGGCCGTCCTCCTTGAGCTGCTCGATGGCGGCCAGCCACATGAGCACCGTCGACGTCGCCGAGGAACTGCACGTCTCGGAACGGACGGTGAAACGGATGACCGCCGCGCTGCTGCGCAAGCTGCGGGTCTCCAACCGCGCGCAGGCGGCGGCCATCGCCGGCCACGCCGGCCTGCTTACCGATTGACGCGGCGGCAACGCCCGCGATTCCGCGTCGGTTCGCGGTTTTGTGCGCCACTCAATCGCGACGCGCCGAATGAATGGGACGCATATTGTTGCGGATTCCCCGGGTGGTAGGTCAGACTTTGGACACATCCCGCCACACACAGGGAGTAATCGGCAATGGCGAGAAAAGTAATCACGGTCCTGACCGACGACCTCGACGGCGGGAAGGCCGACCGGACGGTCGAGTTCAGTCTCGACGGCGTGGCCTACACGATCGACGTCTCGGACGAGAATGCCGGCGTCCTGCGTAAGGCGCTGGACCCGTACATCAATGCGGGTCGGCGGATCGGTCGGGGCCCGGCGGAGAACACACGGACAGTTCGGCGGCCGGGGCGACCCAGCGGCGCCGGAATGGACCGCGAGCAGAACCGGGCGATCCGGGAATGGGCCGTCAAGAACGGCTACAAGATTTCCGAGCGGGGCCGGATCCCGGTCGAGGTCGTCGAGGCGTACAAGAGCCGCTGACACACGGCAACAGCGACGGGGTCCCGCCGGAAACGGCAGGACCCCGTCGCTGTGTGCGTGGCCGGCCACCCGGGGCTGTCCACCCCGACTGGCCGGCCGACTGTCGAATCAGTTCACGTTGATGCGGATCGAGTCGAAGGCGGGGGTCTGGTTCGCCCGCTCCATCATCGGCAGACGGTGCGAGCCGTCACCGGCCCAGACCGAGCACTGCGCCGTACCCGATTCCGGCAGGCCCGGAATCTGAATGGTCACGTCGTCCGGCTGGGCGCCACCGCGACCGTCCTCGGTCGCGACGAAGAACGCCGGCACCTCCTGCGGCTCCGGCGGCGCGGTCAGGCTGTCCAGCATCCGGCAGGCGGTGTGGAAGTGACCCCGGACCAGGCCCTGGGCGTTGAGCAGCGAGCTCTCCACGTAGTACCCACCCTGACCGGCCGCGAGGAAGCGGTCACGGACCAGGTTCTTGGTGCTGACCCGCAGGGTGAAGGGCTGGTTGCGGCCGACCTGCTGCGGGAACTGGGTGATCAGCAGCGACGGGTTGTTGGCGGCGGCGCCGACCTCACCGAACTCGGTGCTCACGCACCGGTTGCCGTTCTGGAAACCGTTGTGCGGCTGCAACTGGCTCTCGTCGCAGTTGTTGGCCAGCACGCCGAGCCCCGCGCCCGGGGCGGTGCCGCCATTGTTCCCGCCGTTGTTGTTGCCGCCGCCGGTGTTTCCGCCACCGCCGGTGTTTCCGCCACCGGTGTTCCCACCGTTGTTGTTGCCACCGCCGGTGTTCCCACCGTTGTTGTTCCCGCCACCGGTGCTGCCGCCGTTGTTGTTACCGGTCGGCTGCACCTGGCACTCGGCGAGCTGCGCCAAACCCTGCGGACGCGGTCCGACCCGGTCGATAGCGGTCGTGATCCGGTCCAGCACCGCCTTACGCTTTCCGGCCAGCGGCTGCAGGATCGCACTGCGGATGAAATCGGCGCCCTTGTTGCCCTCGGCGGCCAGCCGTCGATCGGCCTCGGCGATCTGGGTCTGCAACTGTGCGAGATTACGGTCGACCTCGGCTCGCGCCCGATCCGGCACCTGCGGCAGCTTGGCCGCCACATCGGGACAGGCGACGGCCGAGCCGGTGCCCACCGTGCCGTCCTTGGCGTCCTCGCACTCCGCCACCGACTCCTGACCGTCACCCCAGTGGTTACGCACCCACCGACCGTTCTGCCAGGTGCGGCTGGTCGAGGCGCCACTCGGCGCGGTCGAGCCCGGGCTCGGCTCCACGCACTGCCCGGCGGCTGGCCGGGGCTTGTTCGTCCGCCGGTCCTGGGCCGACGAGATCTGGGTGACGGCGACTACTCCGCCGAAGACCACGAGCGTGCCGACAACGGCCAGCAGACGCTTGCTCCGCGCGATGCCGGGTGACCGGCGCGCCCGAGTGGACCTGCGCATCGAATTGCTCTCCTTCTCGATCCGGTAGTGGATTCCTGCCCTCGGCGGACCGACGGATGTGAGATGGCACGCCACGGCGGCGACCACCGCGACCTACCCGGTAACGTGTCGATGGCCGACGATGCCCTTTCCGCACCGTCTCCCGCGTCCGGTCGACGCGGTTGGGGAGATCCTCTTCATTCGCGCAGGAGTACGGGACGGCGACGGGGAAGGTTCAACCCGCGCACAGGAAAATTTGCTCCGCCCCCCGAGCGGATCGGGTGCGGAGCAGGGTTCAGCAGGGAAAGTGGCCGGTCAGTCCGCGCAGAGGTGGTCGAACGCGAAACCGCCCACCAGCTCGTCCCGCCGCCGGCTCAACGCGACGATCTCCGTGGTGAGGTCCGCGCGCGCCAGCAGGTCCGGGCCGTCCGGCCGCACGGCGCGCAGCCGTTCGCCGACCGCGACGGTCGCCAGGTCCTCGGCCAGCCGGGCCGCGTCGACGCCGCAGGAGAAGCGCTGCGCGGTCACCGAGACCCGCTCGACCAGGCAGGCGTCCGGGCGCACCTGGACCCAGCTCCAGCCCTCCGCCGGGCCCTCGGCCCAGTGCACGTGCAGCCCGCGCACGATCGGGTCGGCCAGGCGCCCGGCCACGTACGCCTCGACCGCCGCCGCGCGGGTCAACGTGCCGAGGTCGTTCACCGGGCCGGTCCGGCCGTCCGGAAGCCGTCCGAGGATGTCGCGGAAGCCCACCGGAGCGGGCTCGTCCCCGGTGCCGCCCGCCGCGTAGGCGCGCGCG
Source organism: Micromonospora sp. NPDC005197 (assembly GCF_040608295.1). Lineage (NCBI taxonomy): Bacteria > Bacillati > Actinomycetota > Actinomycetes > Micromonosporales > Micromonosporaceae > Micromonospora > Micromonospora sp. NPDC005197. The sequence goes on from NZ_JBEXHY010000049.1 coordinate 36,078, forward strand.
TCGACCACGTACTCGACGAGGCGCCGGCCGTGCTCGGCGGCCCGCAGCGTCGGTGACCCGATGCGCAGCACGGGCAGTCCGACGGCCGCGCTCACGGCGTCGGTGAGGCGCTCGACGCGCTGCTCGGCCGACCCGGCAGGCGGGACCGGACCGATCGCCACGGCGACAACCGGCCGCCCGGTGTCGGCGGCGCTGACCACGAGGTCGAACGCCGCCCGGCTGGCCGAACCCCACTGGCTGCCCGTGACGCCGGGCGGACGCCCCTGCACCAGCTCGCTGAGCCGGCACGTCCCGTACACCCGGTGGCCGGCGCGGTCGAACAGCGCGTCGCGTCCACCATCGGCGGGCATCGCCCGCAGCCAGCCGCGATCACCGCTGCTCGTCATCTGCCTGATCCATCCGCCGGTCGGTCGAACCGCGCCGAGTCTAGGCGGTCGATCATGGTGTGCGCCTCGGCGGTGCGGCCCGGACGGCCGGGCCGGGCGGGCGTTCCCCGGGGAGCTGCTCCCAGTACCCCCGGGTGACGGCCATGTCGTGGTGGGCCGCGTTGCCCGCGCCGGGCGCGTCGACGCCGAGCACCAGGACTGGGCGGGCCGACCCGGAGACGTTCGGGGTGCCGCGGTGGATGGTCAGTCCGAATGGATCTCCACCGTTGTAGAAGCCTGTCAAGGGTCGGCGGGCGATGCCAGCGCTCGACAGGCTCCTGTGACCTGGATCACATCCGAGTCGTGTTCCAGGACGCCCGGCGAGGTGTATCCAGCGAGGTCGCCCGTAGCGGACCGGCTGGGAGGTCAGCGCATGTCGCGTCAGCAGTTCGGCACCCTCGCCGCGAGCGGGCCGGGTCCTCGCCGACCCCGGGGGGAGCGCCCGCGTCGACCTCGCCAGCCGCGCCCCGCCGGTGATCCGACCATCCGCCGCCGACCGAACGCCGACCGAGCGGGACGACACCACAGACTTCCCCCGCGCCCCACCCCCACCCGTTCCACCCCGAACGCCGACCCGACCGGCGGCGGGCCGCGCCCCGCCGCGCAGCCGCTGGCCGGCGAAACCGGCGCGGCCCAGGTCGGGCGGATCGCGGCCGACGCGGCCGGACGGGTGCCGGGCGTGTCCGACGTCCGCCCGGCAACCGTCCGCGTGGGCGACCGGTCCGTGGGCCTCGACCTGAACCTCATCATCGAGTACGGCCACCACGTGCCCGCCGTCGCCGACGCGGTCCGCCGGGCGGTCGCCGAGCAGGTGCTCGCCGGCACCGGCCGCGCGGTGGCAGCGGTGACGATCACGGTGCGGGACCTGGTGGTGACCGGCTCGGCCGACGACGTCCCGCCGCACCGACCGGTCGCACGCCCCGAGCTGACCACGGCGACCGCCAACCGGGTGGCGTCCGCGCTGCTGGCCGTCGCCCTGCTCGCCGGCGGCGTCCTGCTGGCCGCGCAGGCGCTGCTGGTCACGCTGGGTCGCCCGACGCCGCTGCTCATCCGCCCCGGGTGGTACGGCGCGCTGACCACCACCCGGTGGCACGATCCCGGCGTACGGGCAGCGGCCGCCGCCGCCGCGCTGCTGGGCCTGCTCGTCCTGACCGCCCAACTGCGCCGGTGGACGCCGGTCCGACTGCGAGTCGACCCGCGCGACGGCTGGCACCTGCACCGGCGGTGCGTGGAACGCCGGCTGACCGACGCGGCGGACACCGTGCCGGGCGTACGCGGAACCCGGGTGCGGGTCCGGCGCCACGGCGACCGGTGGCGACCCCGGTTGCGCGCCACCGGCGACCCGGCGGCCCGCGCCGAGGTCGAGTTCGCCGTGCGCCAGGAGCTGCGTCAGCTCGCCTCGCCACGCGCCGACCACGTCGACGTCCGGCTGCTGCCCCGCCGGCGGCCGGCATGACCGATGCCGCGCACCGCCTGCTGTGGACGATCGTCGCGCTGCTGCTGGTCGCCGGCGGTGCGACCGCGCTGGCAGCCGGTTCCGGCACGCTGCCGTTCGGCGACCCCGACGCGGTCCTGCTCGGCGGCGGGCTGGTGGACGCGTGGCGGCTCGCGACGCCCTGGAGCACCCTGGCCGCGGCGGTCGGCGGGCTGCTGACCGCCGTCGCCGGCCAGCGCCTGCTGCACCGGGCGCTACGCCGACCCGACCGGGCCCTGCGGGGCACGCTGAGCCGCCCCGGACGCCTGCCCGGTCGCACCCGAATGGCCAGTGAGGTGCTCGTACGCGCGCTGGAACGGGACCTGCTGCGCGCGCCCGGGGTGCACCGGGCCCGGGTGGTGCTCACCGGCACGCCACCGCGCCCCGACGTGTGGGTCCGGATGGACCTGACCAGCGACGCCCGCGCCGCCGGAGTCCGCGAGCACGTCCACGAGTCGGTCCGCCGATTCGCCACGACGGCCGGCTGCCAACCCGCACACCTCGACGTGACGGCCCGGATCGCGCCGGCCCGCCCCTGAGCCGGTCGCCGCCGAGGCCCCACCAGACGACCACCCCGAACAGCAGGGCCGTTGGGGGTCCAAGGTCCCGGGCCGGTGCGGTCCGTCGGCCCTGCCGAGGGCGCCGCCGCGAGCGTCTGATGGAGATGCCACCGGGAAGCGCGGTGCGAGGCAGAGAAGGGACGTGGACACCATGACCGCGACGATCGAGCGGACCACCGCCGAGACCACCGCTCCGGCGACCGGCACCACCCGAGAGAAGGCCACCCGGTACGTCCTGGCCGGCACCCGGATGGCCCTCGGCTGGATCTTCCTCTGGGCCTTCCTCGACAAGCTGTTCGGCCTCGGCCACGAGACCGGGTCGAAGAACGCCTGGATCAACGGGGGCAGCCCCACCAAGGGCTTCCTCACCTTCGGGGTCGCCGGCCCGTTCAAGGACGTCTACACCGGCATCGCCGGCGCCGCCTGGGCCGACTGGCTGTTCATGGCCGGCCTCGCCGGGATCGGCATCGCGCTCCTGCTCGGCGTCGGTATGCGAGTCGCGGCCGTGGCCGGTGGGCTGCTGCTGGTCCTCATGTGGACCGCCGTCCTGCCTCCGGAGAACAACCTCTTCATGGACGACCACCTGATCTACGCCGCGGTGCTCGCGGTCCTGGCGCTGGTCGACGCCGGCGACACCTGGGGCCTCGGGAAGCTCTGGGCGAAGCTGCCGATCGTCGCGCGGGTGCCCTGGCTGCGGTGAGCACCACCGCACCGTCGCACGGCGGGCGTCACCACCGGTGACGCCCGCCGAGACGCGTACCCCAGTTCGGTGATCCGGGGTCGGGTCCGGGCGCGTCGGGGCAGGTGGCGGGTCCGCCGCACATCGGTGACGCGCTATCCGGCAGGATCGACGGTGACCGGACACATCACCCAACACGGCAGGAGATCCCCGCATGAACCAGGCAGCAGGCGCCCGATCGGGCAAGCCCGAGGTGGGTCCGATCGAGGGTGCGCCGCCGGCCGACCTCGTGATCGAGGACATCACCGTGGGCGACGGCCCGCAGGCCGAGCCGGGTCAGTTGGTCAGCGTTCACTACGTCGGCGTGTCCCACTCCACCGGCGGCGAGTTCGACTCGTCCTGGAACCGGGGCGAGGCGTTCGAGTTCCCGCTCGGCGGCGGTCAGGTCATCGCCGGCTGGGACCAGGGCGTGGCGGGGATGCGCGTCGGCGGCCGTCGCCGCCTCACCATCCCGCCGCACCTGGGGTACGGCGACCGCGGCGCTGCCGGCGTCATCAAGCCGGGCGAGACGCTGATCTTCGTCGTCGACCTGCTCGGCGTGGGCTGATCGAACGTGGCAGGGGTCGTTCGGCTCGATGCCGGGCGGCCCCTGAGCGCGCCCGCTGCCGGCGTCAGACCGCTGGTCGGCGTGCGCACGTCCGCGTTTCGGACGGGGCCCCTGCTCACACCGCGGTCAGCGTCAGGCGGCCAGCACCAGGCCGCCGGCCGCGGCCGGCGGACGACGGGCGGCCTCGACCAGATCGGCTGGCACCGGACGACGGGCGGCCTCGACCACCCGGCCGGGCTCGAGGATCGGCATCACCCGGTGCAGGCCGGTGGCGCGCAGCACCCGGGCCACCACCGGGGTGGGATCGACCAGGACCAGCTCGCCGCCCCGGGCCCGGACGCGCAGGTGCGCGGCGAGCAACGCGCGCACCCCGGCCGCGGAGAGCAGGCGCAGCCCGGACATCTCCAGCTGCACGACCGGCCGTGCCGGCGCGGACCACAGAGCGGACCGGAAGGCGGCAACGGTGGCGATGTCGACCTCGCCGGCCACCCGCACCTGGACCACCTGGTCACCCACGATGACCTGCACGTCGATCCGGTCGCTGCGCTCTTCCATGAGGTGAAATCTAGCCCCCACCACCGACAGTTTCGCCCCTCCGCGGAGTGATCCCGGGTACGCCCAGGGTCATCCCCCGATGTGCCCCTCATCCCCCTAGGGGTGGAGGCCAGGGCCCTCGCGGTCGGCCGAACGGCCAGGTGCCGCGCCGCGTGCACGGCGCTCCAGGTCGACAGGGCATCGGCGGTGGAGAATGACCCGATGGTGATCCCCCGGCCCCGGCCGCCACGGCTGATCCGTCCCGTCCGCGAACCGGCCACCGTCCCGCCTCCGCTCAACGGCGTGTGGGCGGCCACGGACCGCCGGCTCGACCAGGTCGACCTCCTGCCCCTCCCCCCGGGGGCCGTCGGGCCGGAGGACGTGCTTGTCGACCCGAGCGGCCGGGTCATCAGCGGCGACGAGGACGGCAACATCTGGTGGTGGCCGGCCGACGCGCCGGCCGGCACCCAACCCCGGCTGCTGGCCGAGACCGGCGGCCGGCCGCTCGGCATCGAGGCGGATCCGTCCGGGGAGGCGCTCATCGTGTGCGACGCGTACCGCGGGTTGCTGCGGGTCACGCCGGACGGGGCGGTCCGCGAGCTGACCGGCACGGCGCCGCCGGTGCACCTGGCCAACAACGCGACGGTGGCCCGCGACGGCACCGTCTACTTCACCGACTCGTCGGACCGGTTCCCGGTCTCGCACTGGAAGCGGGACCTGCTGGAGCACCGCCCCAACGGCCGTGTGCTGGCCCACCACCCGGGCAGTGGACGCACCGAGGTGGTGGCCGACGGCCTTTACTTCCCCAACGGGATCGCGCTGACCCCCGACGAGTCGGCGCTGATGCTGGTCGAGACCACCACCCACCGGCTGCTCCGCGTGGAGTTGCGCGGCGGGGTGCGGGTGCTCGCCGACCTGCCCGCGTACCCGGACAATCTCTCCGCGGTGGGCGACGGGACGTACTGGATCGCCCTGCCCAGCCCCCGGGTGCCCATCGCCGAACGGCTGCTGCCGCACCCGCGGCTGCGCCAGCTCGCCGCTCTGCTGCCCGACGCGATGCAGCCGCAGCCGCGCCGCTACGGGCTGGTCGCGCTGGTCGACGGCGAGGGCACGGTCCGTCGTACGCTGCACGGCCCGGCCGGGAACTACTGGATGATCACCGGGGTACGACAGCACGGCGACCAGCTCTGGCTGGGCAGCCTCATCGGGCCCGGCGTGGCCCGCGTACCCCTGGGATGACCGCCTGGCTCGCGCCCGGCGTGTCGGGCGGTGACGGCAAGATAGACGGCGTGCTGGCCGCCAACGACGGTCTCGGCAACGCGGCCATCTCGATCCTGAAGAAGAACAAGCTC